>JACMNW010000241.1 GCA_014378345.1 Pseudorhodobacter sp.
ATCAACATATTGCTTCGGCGCTGGCGTGCGGGCGATATGAGACGTGGGCAGCCTTGTGTGTTGATCAAACACCGCCCAACCTTGGCCCAAAGCTGATTGCCCAAGCGGCCAAGCGCCATGGCAAGGGTAAAAACGTTGGAAATGGATTGGATTTAAAACGGTATTTGGTCATTGTCCCTGCGTACCACTCCGCCAGAAGGGAACGCTGTTGCGATGCCAAACTGTGCGGGATCAATGGCGGCGCGTTTGGCGATATAGGTTGCAACGGCGCCTCGATCAATGTTTTGCGCTATGCTTTGTCCGATGTCATCAAGGATGGCCTGCAAATCCACCTGTCAGGGTTTCCATGCCAGAAAGTTGGCAATCAACCGCAGGCCTGCCACTTGCGATTTTTCGGGGTGAAACTGCGCGCCAACCATGTTTTCTCGCCCGATGATCGCAGTAATGTCTGTGCCGTAGTCGACGTGGGCCAAGCGGTCAGCCGCATTTTCCACCTGAAAGTGGTAGGAATGCACAAAATAGGCGTGGTCACCGGTCGCTATCCCCGCAAGTAGCGGGTGCGGTTGATCAATCATCAGATCATTCCATCCCATATGCGGCACTTTCAGGGCGGGGTCGGCTGGTATGATCCGCGTGACCTCGCCCTTGATCCAATCGAACCCCGCCGTGTCGGTGTATTCGCGGCCCCAGCTTGCCATCATCTGCATACCCACGCAGATTCCAAGAAACGGGCGGCCGCGCAGGATTACTGCATCCGAGATCGCCTCGAAAAGCCCGCCATAGGCACCAAGTGCCGCGCGGCATGACGGAAACGCCCCGTCCCCCGGCAGCACAATGCGATCAGCCCGCGCTACATCTTCGGGCCGGGATGAAACCAATATATCACCACCACCCGTCTCAACCGCCATGCGCTGAAACGCTTTTTCGGCGGAATGCAGATTGCCGCTGTCGTAATCGACCAAGACGGTCAGCATCGCTTACAGCGCGCCCTTGGTCGACGGGATCGCGTCTGCCTGGCGGGGGTCAAGCTGCACCGCTTGGCGCAGCGCGCGGGCAACCGATTTGAACGCGGCCTCGGCAATGTGGTGGCTGTTGATGCCGTGCACCAGATCGCCATGCAGCGTAATCCCGGCATGGGTGGATAGGGCCTGAAAAAACTCGCGCACCAATTCGGTATCGAAGGTGCCGATTTTTGCTGTAGGGAATGCGACGTTCCACACCAGATAGGGCCTACCCGACAGATCGAGTGCCGTTGCCACCTGCGCATCATCCATCGCAAGGTTGCACTGGCCATAGCGGAAGATACCGCGCTTATCGCCAAGCGCGGCAGCAATGGCTTGGCCAAGAGCAATTCCGCAATCCTCGACCGTGTGGTGATCATCTATGTGCAGATCACCAGCGGCTGTCAGGGTGATGTCGATCAATGAATGGCGCGAAAGCTGATCAACCATATGATCAAAGAACCCGACGCCGGTTTTCACAGCATAGATGCCTGTTCCATCCAAGTTGACCGAAACGGATATCGCCGTTTCGGCAGTTTTACGGGTGATGTCGGCCTTGCGCATCGCAGTCTCCGGCGTTGTTTTGCGGACTTATGGCGCGCGCGCGGGGCGCAAACAAGGCGTTTGGGGCAAAACTCTGCAAAGTGATGCAGAACGGACGGATGATTTGCGCCGCTTATAGACGGAAAAGGTATAACCGGCTTTTGCAGTGCGTTCAGACGGTAATAAATTCGCGCACAAAGTCCGTCGCGGGCCGGGCGCGGATGTCTTGCGGTTTGCCGATCTGTTCGATCCTGCCCATCGACATCACAACAACCAGATCAGCCAGTTCCATCGCTTCTTCCTGATCATGGGTCACGAAAACTGTGGTCAGGCCGGTTTCATCATGGATATCGCGCAGACCCTGGCGCAATTCGCGGCGTACTTTGGCATCCAACGCGCCAAAAGGTTCGTCCAGCAGCAGCATCCGGGGTTCAATCGCCAGTGCCCGCGCCAGTGCAACCCGCTGGCGCTGGCCGCCAGACAACTGGCTGGGGTAGCGCGCACCAATTTCGGGCAGTTGGATCAGGTCCAGCAGCTTGGTAACACGGCGGGTGATTTCGGCCTTGGGTGGGCGTGCTGCGCGCGGGCGGGCGTTCAATCCGTAACCTATGTTTTCGAACACGGTCATGTGGCGAAACAAGGCATAGCTTTGAAACACAAATCCGGCGCGGCGGTCTTGCACAGAAAGCCCCGTCGCATCGACCCCGTCGAACATGACGCGGCCAGACTCGGGAAATTCCAATCCACCCAGAATGCGCAGAAGCGTCGTCTTACCAGACCCAGATGGCCCCAATAGTGCCACCAACGCGCCAGAGGGAATAGCAAAGGATACGGGGTGCAGGGCGGCAGTGGTGCCAAAGGATTTGGCGATTTCGTCGATTTCAATGCGCATTATGATCTTCCTAATGACGGTTTGACGCAGAAAGCTGGTCTGCAAGGCGCAGCTCCAATGCCGTTTTCAACAAGAGTGTTACAAGCGCCAGCAAAGCCAGAACTGCCGCCATCGAAAATGCCGCAACAGAAAGATATTCGTTGTACAGCATTTCAATTGTGATTGGCATGGTTGCCGTCTGGCCACGTATCTTGCCGGATACTACGGCAACCGCACCGAATTCACCCATGGCGCGGGCATTGCAAAGCAGCACGCCATACAGCAGCGCCCAACGGATATTGGGCAAAGTGACAGTCAGAAACACGCGCCAGCCCGATGCGCCAAGTGTAAGCGCCGCCTCTTCTTCAGTGCGTCCTTGTTCTATCATCACGGGGATCAGTTCCCGCGCAACAAAGGGGAATGTCACAAACATGGTGGCCAGAACGATGCCGGGAAGCGCAAAAACTATAGGATAGCCGCTTGCCACCAGCCAACCGCCGACCAGTGAATTGGTGCCGAACATCAAGATGATACAAAGACCTGCCACAACGGGGCTTACAGAAAACGGCAGATCAATCAGCGTGATCAAGAACGCCTTACCTCGAAAATCAAACTTGGTGATGAACCATGCGCTTGCGATGCCGAAGGCTGCGTTCAGGGGCAAAGAAATGGCGGTGATGATCAGCGTTAATTTTATAGCCGATAAGGCATCTTGATTGCCAAGACTGGCTATGGCTGCGGCAAGCCCCTGTTGGAGGGCTGCAGCAAAGACCACGATAAGCGGCGCAAATACCAACAGGCCAAGGCCACCAGCCGCGATGCCGATCAGCACCCTGCGGGCCAGCGGTGTTTCTTCGGTCGCGGAGCGGAACGTAGTGATATCAGACATAGCCAATCCTCCGGCGGCTCCAGACTTGTATCAGGTTGATGACCAGCAGCATGGCAAAGGAAATCAGCAACATCGCGATGCCGATGGCAGATGCCGCGTCATAGTTGAATTCTTCTAACTGGATCACGATCAACAAAGGGGCGATTTCTGTCTTCAAAGGGATGTTTCCCGCGATGAAAATGACCGACCCATATTCGCCAACTGCCCGCGCCAGTGCCAGTGCAAATCCGGTCAATGCCGCAGGCATCAGCATCGGTATGATGACGCGACGGATCGTATGAGCGCGGCTTGCCCCCAAGGTGGCGGACGCTTCTTCCACTTCATGCTCGATCTCTTGCACCACGGGTTGCACGGTGCGGGTAACGAAGGGCAGTCCCACAAAGATCAGGGCGATAAAAATACCCCATTGGGTATAGGCAATCTTGAAACCCAGCTCTTTCGCAATGCTGCCAAAAACCCCGTTCGGCGCATAAAGCGCAGTAAGCGCTATGCCCGCAACTGCTGTGGGCAAGGCAAACGGCAGATCAACTGCCGCATCCAGAATGCGCCGCCCCGGAAAGCGGTACCGCACCAAAACCCAAGCCAAGATTACCCCAAACACAAGGTTGAACAGTGCTGCAAACAGTGACAGCCGGAACGACAAGTATAGGGCCGCCCAAACGCGTTCTCGGTTTACCGTTTCCCAGATGTTGTCCAATCCGAAGGTGGCGCCCTTCAAAAGAAGGGCGCTGATAGGCAACAGTACGACCAAAGACAGCATCGTGATCGTAATCCCCATGCTCAGGCCAAGGCCCGGCATGGGTGATCGGTGGATAAGGGGCTTGTTCATTTCGCCACGTAAATTTGGTCAAAGATGCCGCCATCGCCAAAATGTTCTGGCTGTACTTTTGCCCAACCGCCAAAATGCGCGATATCGACAAGCTCCAGTTTGGGGAAACGCGCAACATCTTCGGGGTTGGCAGCAGAAGCATCCCACGCCCGGAAGAAATTTTTGTAAGCCAGCGATTGGCCTTCAGGCGAATACAGAAAATCAAGATAGCCTTGTGCCAGTTTGCGCTGCTCGTCCGACTTTATGTTGCCATCTACCAAGGCGACGGGCGGTTCCGCCAGTACGCTGATAGAGGGCACTACGATATCAAACTGATCCTCGCCAAGTTCCTTTTGTGCCAAGTAGGCTTCATTTTCCCATGCCAGCAACACGTCGCCAATCCCGCGTTGGGCAAAGGTGGTCGTCGCCCCACGCGCGCCGGAATCCAGAACCGGTACGTGTTCAAACAGTGATTTTACAAATGCCTGTGGGTCCTGCCCGTTCTTTTCAGCCCAAGCCCAGGCGGCGAGGTAGTTCCAGCGCGCGCCACCGCTGGTTTTGGGATTGGGCGTGATCACTTCGACACCGTCAGCCACCAGATCACCCCAATCCTTGATGCCCTTTGGGTTACCCTCGCGCACTAAAAATACAATCGTTGACGTATAGGGTGATGAATTGTGGGGCAGCTTGCTTTGCCAATCAGCGGGCATTTTGCCTGCGGCGGCGATCTTGTCGATGTCGCTTGCCAAGGCCAGCGTCACCACTTGCGCCTCTAACCCGTCGATCACGGCACGGGCTTGCGCACCTGATCCGCCATGGCTGGCCTCTAGCTTTGGGGCATCATTTCCTTGGGCTACCCAATACTTGGCAAATGCCTCGTTAAATTCACGGTAGAATTCACGCGTGGGGTCATAGCTTACATTTAACAGCGTTTCGGCCAGCACAGGTGGGGGTGCCGCGAAAGGTACCGCTAAAATCGCCAAGGCGGCCAATGTACCTTTCAAAAACCGCGCAACTGGCCACTTATGGATCAGACCGGTTGAAATGGTGACATGCCCATCCGCGTGATCCGTAAGGTTAACCCCTTCCGCCAACGCGTAGCTACCAATCTCTTTGGTGGTAAGCATTGTCTTCTCCTTTGCTGGTCAAGTCATTTATCTAAGCCTTGGCTTAATAACGACACAAAAGATCGTGTATTGCAATGGATAATTCACGCTAATTATTATCGTGATTAAAAGGGGCTAATCTCTTCAGACTTGCACAGCCTGCGCCCTGCAAAATTGAATAATAATATTTTTAAATCAATGTGTTATGTAACTTCTGTTTCACCAAGAACATGCTGGGTCACTGTAGCGGAACGAAGCAGATCGTCCAATGTAAGCGATTCGATGATGACAAGATAAGACCAGAACACCTCTGCAAATACCTTGCGGATTCGGCAACCGTTCTCATCCACGCAATCTTCGCAACGCTGATAGGCACTACGAGACAGACAGGGCAGGGGAGCGATAGGGCCGTCAATAAGCCGAAGAAGGTCTGAAATCGAAATCTCAGCAGGCTTCTTGATCAAGCTGTAACCACCCGACCGCCCACGGGTAGATGCAATCACGCCCGCGTTGCGGACTTCGAGCAAAATATGTTCTAAAAACCTTTTGGGCGTGTCGGATCGTTTGGCGATTTCCTCAATGGTCAGGGCCAGTGAATTGTCCTTTGCAGCCTCGTCGGCCAAGGTCAAAAGCGCCTTGAGGGCATATTTCATTTTTTGCGTGATCATCTACAAAACTTACTTTGGGCGACGGGTAGAATCAATATCGGCACAAATGTATTTTGGAAGGTGCTGCTTGACGCTGTCTTTTCGCCTTAAAAACAAGCCGCCGTGCAGGACCCAGATTCATATGCGATAAAGCCCAAGCTTGTTGATTTGCACCCGGAAGTGACCCGGGTTTTTCACTAAGAATTGACCCGCCGGAAGGTTATGTTCTGCGGGTTATGCTGGGGTCAAGGCATGTGTGACCTCCTTCTTTTTTCTGGCGGCCGCTGAGCTTGCTTTGAACCTAAGCTGTCGTTCCCGGTTTCAAGGATGTGGCAGCAGTGGGTAAGGCGGTCGAGCAAGGCGGTGGTCATCTTGGCATTACCGAAGACGCTGGCCCATTCGCTGAATCTGAGATTGGTGGTGATGACGACGCTGGTGCGTTCGGAAAGCTTGCTCAGCAGATGGAAGAGCAAGGCGTTGCCCGAGGCGCTGAACGGTAGATGGCCCAGTTCGTCCAAAATCAGTAGGTCGACATCAGGCCCAAATCAATGGCGCCTCCAATGGCCCACCACCAGAAAATCCTACGCGTGCATGGATCGAAGGCGTCAATAAGCGGCAAAAGCAACTGCTATGACAACGCTGCCGTTTTACGTCGGGAAA
>JACMNW010000242.1 GCA_014378345.1 Pseudorhodobacter sp.
AAGTTGGCAGCGGATGTATCGACATAGCGGCCACGCAGTTCGTTCTTGTCGGAAAAGCCGATCGCATGAACCACGAAATCAAGATGCCCCCAGACCGATTTCAGATGCGCGAACAGGCCGTCAAGCGTGGCCTCGTCTGCAACGTCGCATTCATACATCTCTGTCGCGCCGATACTTGCCATCAGGGGTTCGACGCGCTTTCTCAGCGCTTCACCCTGATACGAAAACGCGCATTCCGCACCCTGGTCAGCCAACGCCTTGGCGATGCCCCATGCGATGGATTTATCGTTTGCAAGCCCCATGATAAGGCCACGTTTGCCGTGCATTAGTCCTGTTGACATTCGGCGTCCCTCGCCCATTTCTCGTTGAAGGCAGGTGTAGGCGATCCGTTGGAGCGCAGCAAGGGCCGGGGGTTGAATAGCCGATGGCAAGACCCCAACTCGCGAGCAAGAGGATATGATGGACAGATTTGGAATTTTCGCAGGCGACGATCCGTTCGCTATTGCACGTGATTGGCTGGCCGCGGCCGAACCAGTTGAGCCGAATGACCCGAACGCGATTGCGCTGGGCACGGTAGATGCCGGCGGCCTGCCGAATGTGCGGATGGTTTTGTTAAAAGAAATCGAAGCGGATGCCTTTGTGTTCTACACCAATTATACCAGTCGCAAGGGCCAAGAAATTGAGGCATCAGGCAAAGCGGCCTTCGTGCTGCATTGGAAATCCCTGCGCCGCCAGATCCGCGTGCGCGGCGTGACAGAGCGGGAAGAGGGGCCTGCGGCAGATGCCTATTATGCGTCAAGGTCGCTGAAAAGCAGACTTGGGGCTTGGGCATCGGGGCAATCGCAACCGCTTTCCTCGCGGGTGTCGTTGATGGCAGAGGTGGCCAAGGTTACCGTCAAACAAGGACTAAATCCCGCGCGCCCACCGTTTTGGGGAGGCATTCGCATTCGTCCCCTGGAGATAGAGTTTTGGGCGGATGGCGAGTTTAGATTGCACGATAGATTTCGTTGGCAGAGAATGGAAATAGCCGATAAATGGAAGATAGAACGGCTGAATCCTTGAGTAATTTACTACAGGTAAAAATGTATTCTTTTGCATAGCGTGTTTTCGCTTGAATCCGATAGGGGATTGCCTGCATGTCAATCAAATCAAGTCACTTTCTGGGGATGTGGCTCTAATTATGGACGAAAATGAAGATGTCATGCAAATTATGCATGGCCAGGTCAAATGGTTCGATCCGTCAAAAGGGTTCGGGTTCATTGTGGCTGAGGGGTCTGCCACCGACATTTTGCTACATGCGAATGTCTTGCGCAATTACGGCCAAAGTTCGGTTGCCGACGGTGCAGGGATCTCTGTCAAGGTTCAAATGACGCAGCGCGGCATTCAAGCGGTTGAGATCATAAAGATCGATGCGCCAGTTGCCTTGTCTTTTCCGCTTGGCGAAGATTCCGTGCAGATTTCTGCAGAAGAAATTGCATCGCGGCCGTTGGAGCCTGCCCGGGTCAAATGGTTCGACAAGGGTAAGGGCTTTGGATTTGCCAATGTGTTTGGCGATACCGAAGACGTGTTTATCCATGTCGAGGTTTTGCGGGTATCAGGGTTTGCGGACTTGCAACCTGGAGAAGCGGTATGTTTGCGTATCACGAACGGCAAACGTGGGCGGATGGCACTTCAAGTGATGTCATGGGAAGCCGCCGCGCGCGAGGGGGGCTGATTGCCCTTTTCCTTGGCGTCTTTGGCGCAGGAATTGCGAATGCGGCGTGCAGTGACACGGCAGTTGAACTGCGCAGCGGTGACGCCTTGGCCAGGTTCAGTATCGAAGTGGCTGATACAGATGCTGAACGCGCCTTAGGCCTGATGAACCGTCCAAAACTGGCAGCGTCTGCCGGGATGTTG
This sequence comes from Pseudorhodobacter sp., assembly GCA_014378345.1. GTDB lineage: Bacteria > Pseudomonadota > Alphaproteobacteria > Rhodobacterales > Rhodobacteraceae > JACMNW01. Next base: position 1,897 of record JACMNW010000242.1, read on the forward strand.
TTTGTCTACGAGACGCCGCGCAACGCCAGTTTCTGGATGAAAAACACGCTGATCCCACTGGATATGATTTTTATCGATTCGGCGGGGCAGGTGACACAGGTCCATTCGCTTGCCAAACCCCTTGACCAAACGCCAATTGACGGCGGGCAGGGCGTTCGTTTTGTGTTGGAAATCAATGGTGGATTGGCAAATCGGCTTGGCATCAAGGCCGGATCAGTAATGCGCAATCCGAACATTGATCAAGCTACTGCAGTTTGGCCCTGTAACAGCGAATAGGTGCTTTCCATCCGCGTTGATCCTTGCTACACGGCCAATGTCGGGGCGTAGCGCAGCCTGGTAGCGCGACGGTTTTGGGTACCGTAGGTCGGAAGTTCGAATCTTCTCGCCCCGACCAGTTTTCAACGGCAAGACCATTTGGTATGGCCTCTGCGGACAACTTGCCGTGCTGATCATACGCATCGGTGTTTGCCAGAACCTCGCAGGGTGTCTGACATGCAGTTTATAATGAACCTGATTGGTAAAACGCTGATAATCCTTGGTTTTGGTTTGGCGTCAGTTGCATTTGCAGATGGCGTTCCTTCACCCGTTGGCGCAGTGATTTTAACCATCAAAGGGCAAATGACACAGGCAACCCCGCTTGAAGAAGCCAAGTTTGACCTGGAAAGTTTGCAGAAAATTGGGGTGGTGACATTTACGACCACGACCCCGTGGACGGAAGGTGCGCAGCAGTTCACGGGTGTGCCGCTGAACAAGCTTTTGATCCATATCGGGGCCACGGCAAGCCGTTTGAGGGTTACTGCGATCAATGAATATCAGGTGGAAGTTCCCGCGTCAGATGCGGTTGACGGCGGCCCTATATTGGCTTGGGCTCAGAACGATAACTTATTGTCGGTTCGGGAAAAGGGCCCGCTTTGGTTAATGTATCCGTTTGATACAAAAGAAGAATACCGAACAGAAGAAGTGCATTCACGTGCAGTTTGGCAAGTTGAGCAAATTGAATTGCTGCCCTGATGGCGGGCAACACGACGCCAGTGTCTGATGAAAATCAGCCGCCAAAAGCGGATGGATCGATAGCTTTCGACAATTCCTACGCGCGCGAATTGGTGGGGTTTTATGTAGTCCAGGCACCTGCAGTTGCCCCAACACCCAGTCTGTTGCAGTTCAACGTCACATTGGCAGCCGAACTGGGGCTTGATCCAACTGTTGCTGACCAAGCAGCGGCTGTGTTTTCTGGTGCCAGTTTGCCAACCGGTGCCACCCCGATTGCGCAGGTTTATGCAGGCCATCAGTTTGGTGGGTTTTCGCCACAACTGGGTGACGGGCGGGCGCTGTTGCTAGGCGAGGTAATCGACCGCGCGGGGATGCGCCGCGATATCGCGCTGAAAGGGTCTGGCTGGACGCCGTTTTCGCGCGGCGGTGATGGTAAGGCGGCGATTGGCCCGGTTTTGCGCGAATATCTGATAGGTGAGGCGATGTTCGCGCTTGGCATTCCAACCTCGCGGGCATTGGCAGCAGTGGCAACGGGGGAGACGGTTTACCGTGAGGTGCCGTTGCCGGGGGCTGTGTTGACCCGCGTTGCGGCCAGCCATATTCGTGTGGGTACCTTCCAGTTTTTCGCGGCGCGGGGCGAATGGGATAAGGTGCAAAAGCTGGCGGATTACGCGATTGCGCGGCACTACCCCGAGGTGGCGGCGGCACAGAATCCATATCTGGCGTTGTTTGATGCGGTTTGTCGCGCGCAAACCCGGCTTATAGCGCAGTGGATGGGTGTTGGCTTCATCCACGGCGTGATGAACACCGACAATATGACGGTATCTGGCGAGACGATAGATTACGGCCCCTGTGCCTTTATGGAAGCCTATGCGCCCGGCACTGTGTTTTCGTCCATCGATCAGACGGGGCGCTATGCCTATGCCAACCAGCCGCAAATTTTAGGATGGAATTTGGCGCGATTGGCAGAGACATTGTTGCCGTTGATGGATACGGATGAAGGCCGTGCCGTTGCGGTTGCGACGGCGCGTTTGCAGGGCATCGCCGGGCTGTACCGTGCCGAATGGACAGATGTGATGCGCGCCAAGCTGGGGCTGAATGGCATCGATGCTGGTGATGCCGCATTGGCCGAGGATTTGTTGGCGGCGATGGTGGGGCAGAATGCAGACTGGACGCTGACATTTCGCAGGCTTTCAACGGCGGTGGATGGCGATGCCAGTTTGCTTGCCCCGTTGTTTGATGATCCGGCAATGCTGATGGCGTGGTTGCCACAATGGCGCGCGCGGCTGGCAACGGATGCGGCTGCACGGATGAACAGGGTAAACCCGGCAATCATACCGCGCAATCATTTGGTGGAAGAGGCGCTTGCTGCGGCAACAGGCGGCGATATGGCGCCGTTCCGTGCGCTGCTGGCTACGATCAGCGATCCGTTTGGCGATGTGGCGGGACGCGAGGCGTACGCATTGCCTGCTCCATCAGGATTTGGCCCCTACAAGACATATTGTGGAACATAATGCCTGCGAAATTGGTTGACCGCCGCGCCGCGGATGGGCGACTGCACGGTGCGATATGTGTTAGAAACGCCCATTGACGTTTCACTGACATGCAAGGTTGATCACCATGACACACAAATCCGCGTTTCTGGATCATCTGCGCGCTACGCTGTCTGGGATCGAGGCGGATGGCTTGACCAAGCGCGAACGCCTGATCACGTCGGCCCAAGGCGTGCATGTGACGGTGGCGGGGCGCAGCCTGATCAACCTTTGTGCCAATAATTACCTGGGGCTGGCCGATCATCCGGTGCTGATTGCGGCGGCCACAGGGGCCATGCACGAACAAGGCTATGGCATGGCGTCCGTCCGGTTCATCTGCGGCACGCAGGATTTGCACCGCGAACTTGAGGCACGGCTGGCGGAATTTTTGGGCATGGACGAC
>JACMNW010000243.1 GCA_014378345.1 Pseudorhodobacter sp.
GCACCAGAGGCCACCGACGGCATCAAGGTACTTGTTGCCATCGCTATCCCACAGGTAAGCGCCTTCGCCGCGGGTGATAACGAGCGCGCCTTTTTCCTCAAACGGGCCGAAGTTGGTCCATGGGTGAAGCGAATGCGCGCGGTCCATTTCCCAGAGGGGATTGTTGGTTTGGGCGAGAAAGGTGGGCATTGGGTATCCTATCAACAGCTTTGTGCCAGGATATCTGATGCGATTGGGAACACTAGGGGTATTTGATCAAATTATAAGGGCAGAGTTTGCCGATGTTGTGACCTTATCGTTTTTGCGATTGGCAGCGACGCCATTTGTGTGACGGCGTCGAACGCCATTTCAGGGTAGCGGTTGCGCGGTTTCTATCAGTTTGGCAAAGAAGCTGGCACCGATTGGGGCGGCATCATCGTTAAAATCAAAGGCGGGGTGGTGCAGACCGGCGCCGGGGCCGGTTCCAAGGAACAAATACGCGCCGGGGCGGGATTCGAGCATGTAGGAAAAATCCTCTGATCCCATTTCGCGCGGCGAGTTTGCATCGACAGCACTGTCGCCCGCGATATCACGCGCGACGGATGCGGCAAAGTTGGCCTGATCGGGGTGGTTCACGGTGGCGGGGTAGCCCCAATCATAATCAACCCCGGCTTTTACACCGTAGGAAGCCGCCTGCCCCGCCACGATTTCATGCACGCGGCGCTTGAGCAGCGCGCGCACGTCGGGATCAAAGCAGCGGATTGTGGCGCAGAACCACGCGGTTTCCGGGATGATGTTACTGGCGGTGCCTGCGTGGATCTGGGTAACGGAAATAACCACTTCGTCCAGCGCATGCACGTTGCGGGTGATGATGGTTTGAATTGCGGTGACCATGCCGACGACGGCGACAATGGGATCAACGCAATCTTGCGGCGTGGCCCCATGGCCGCCTTTGCCGGTGACGGTGATGGTGGCGGTATCGACCGATGCCATCAGCGCGCCGGGGTTGGTTTGGAAATGGCCGAAGGCTATGTTTGGCACGTTGTGGATGCCGTAGACGCTTGTGATGTTGAAGCGGTCCATCATGCCCTCTTTTACCATCACTTCACCGCCGCCGCCGTCTTCCTCCGCTGGTTGGAAGATCAGCGCGACGCGGCCTTTGAACCGGCGGGTTTCCGTCAGGTATTTGGCGGCCCCGAGCAGCATGGTGACATGGCCGTCATGGCCGCAAGCGTGCATTTTACCGGGGCTGAGGGAGGCGTATTCGGCACCCGTCGCTTCGGAGATCGGCAATGCGTCCATATCGGCGCGCAGACCAGTGGTGGGGCCGTCGCCCGTGCCGTTGATGATGGCGACGATACCGGACTGGGCGATGCCCTGATGAATCTCGTCCACGCCAAATTCCTGCAAGCGCGCCGTGATGAAAGCAGCAGTCTGGTGGCAATCAAATTTCAGCTCCGGATGCGCGTGCAAATGACGACGCCAGCCTTTCATATCTTCCGCATAATCGGCGATCCGGTTTAGAACGGGCATGGAAGGCTCCAGAACAGGGCTGCTTTCGCCAACCTTAGACCGGGAATTACCGTAATGCCACAGCTGCCCTTGAGTGACGCGTTGATCCATAATCCCGATGGCGGGATGCCCAGGCTACTGGCGATCATGGCGCGGCTTCGCGACCCGGTTTCCGGTTGCCCTTGGGATATTGCGCAGGATTTTGCGTCCATCGCGCCTTATACGATTGAGGAGGCGCATGAAGTGGCGGATGCGATCGCGCGCGGCGCTTGGGGGGAGCTTGAGGGCGAGTTGGGCGATCTGCTATTGCAGACAGTCTATCACGCGCAAATGGGGGCGGAGGCGGGTTTTTTTGATTTTGACTCAGTCGTCCGCGGGATTTCTGACAAGATGGTCGCGCGGCATCCGCATGTGTTTGGTTCTGAGAGCCGAGACAAGACCGCAGAACAGCAAACGGGGGATTGGGAAGCGATCAAGGCCGCTGAACGTGCGGGTCGTGCCGAAGGCCGGGTGTTGGACGGGGTGGCGATGGGGCTGCCTGCGCTTACGCGGGCTTTGAAGCTGCAAAAGCGGGCGGCGCGGGTTGGGTTTGATTGGCCAGGCACGGATGAGGTGGTGGACAAGATCGTTGAGGAAGCGCGGGAATTGGTGGAGGCGCGCGAGACGTTGACACAAGACGAGATTGCCGAGGAGTTTGGCGATTTGATGTTTGTGATGACCAATCTGGGGCGGCATTTGGGGCTGGACCCAGAGGCTGCATTGCGGTCGGCCAATGCCAAATTCGCCCGGCGGTTTGGTCGGATTGAAGATTGGTTGGCAGAGCGTGGGGTGACCCCTTCGCAAAGTGATTTGGCAGAAATGGATGCGCTTTGGAACCGGGCAAAGGCAGAAGAACGCGCCACGAAGAATGGCCATGCAGCTTCTTGAAGGTCATCAAAATAATGACCTAGTATTTCTATCAACTATTGACGGGGGAAGATTGATCCTGTTTAACGGGCGCATAATTCCCGACTAAAGAGGTCAACAAAATGAAAACCCGGTATTCCCTTCTGGCACTGCTGTTTGGCTGCACGGCCCTTCCTGCCATGGCAGACGAGGTGAACGTCTATTCGCACCGACAGCCTGAGCTTATTCAACCGCTGCTTGACGCCTTTACTGCAGAGACTGGCATCGCCGTGAATGTAGCTTTCGTTGACAAGGGCATGGTGGAACGGCTGGTGGCCGAAGGTGACCGCAGCCCTGCAGATTTGGTGCTTACGGTGGATGTCGCGCGGCTGACGCAGGTGGTGGATGCAGGTGTTACCCAAGCGGTGCAATCGGCTGTTTTGACAGCAGCGATACCGCCGCAGTTTCGAGATGCGGGGAACCAGTGGTTCGGGCTGACAACACGGTCACGCGTGGTTTATGCATCGAAGGAACGGGTGAAAGTGGGCGAGGTGACCACTTACGAAGATCTGGCCGACCCTAAGTGGAAGGGTAGGATTTGCACGCGGTCGGGCACCAATGATTACAACATCGCACTTCTGGGTGCGGTGATAGCGCATGATGGGATGGAGGCAGCAACTGCATGGGTTACGGGGTTGAAGGCCAATCTTGCCCGCAAGCCCGATGGTGGCGACCGCGATCAGGTTCTGGCGATTGCGGCGGGCGAATGTGATATTGCGATTGGCAATACCTATTACATTGGACAAATGCTTGCTGATCCGGAACAAAAGGCGGCTGCAGAAACGGTAAATGTGGTTTTCCCGACATTTGCCAAGGGTGGCGGATCACATATGAACATCTCGGGCGTGGCGATGACCAAAGCGGCACCAAACCATGATGCGGCGTTGAAATTGATGGAATTTCTGGTGTCGGACGAGGCGCAGAAAATCTATGCTGAGACGAATTTTGAATTTCCGGTGAAGGCGGGCGTGCCAGTATCTGCTTTGGTTGCAAGCTGGGGGGCGTTTACGCCGGATACTTTGCCGTTAGCCGATGTAGCAGCGCAAAGGCCGGCCGCATTAAAGTTAATGGAAGATGTGGACTTTGACGGGTAAGTGTCTGGTTTCAGTATGGAAGTGGCAGCCATCTGGCTGCCATTTTTGTTTAAGCGGTACGAATCGTCCATGGACAAGGCGGTAAGCATCGGTTCTGCTGCGCCAAAAGCAGGAGAAAACCATGCCTACACCGCGCAAGATCATCATCGACACTGATCCGGGGCAAGACGATGCTGTGGCAATTCTGTTGGCGCTGAGTAGCCCGGAAGAGATTGAAGTGTTGGGGATTACGGCAGTTGCAGGCAATGTACCGCTGCCTCTCACTCAGAAAAATGCGCGTATTATCTGTGAGTTGGCGGGCAGACCTGATGTATTGGTTTATGCTGGGTGTGAGGCACCGTTGAAGCGCAAACTGGTGACGGCAGAGCATGTGCATGGCAAAACTGGGCTGGATGGGCCGGTGTTGGCCGATCCGGTAATGCAGTTGCAGCCGGGCCATGCGGTGGATTTCATCATCGAGACATTGTGGCGAGAGGCGGCGGGATCAGTGACCTTGTGCCCGTTAGGGCCGCTGACCAATATCGCTGCGGCGTTTTTGAAGGCGCCCGACGTGGTGGGCCGGGTGGCACAAATTGTGCTTATGGGAGGCGCATATTTTGAAGTAGGGAATATAACGCCAACGGCAGAGTTCAACATTTACGTTGATCCGGAAGCGGCTGATATTGTGTTCAAATCTGGTGTTGATCTGGTGGTGATGCCGCTGGACGTGACGCACAAGGCGCTTACCAACAAAGCCCGCGTGGCGGCGTTTCGCGCGCTTGGCACAAAGCCCGGTCGGATGGTGGCAGAATGGACCGATTTCTTTGAACGGTTCGATATGCAGAAATATGGGTCCGAGGGCGCGCCACTGCATGACCCTTGCGTCATTGCATATCTGATTAAGCCCGAATTGTTTTCGGGGCGGCATATCAATGTGGAGATCGAAACGGGAAGCGAATTGACGCTGGGTATGACAGTCGCCGATTGGTGGGGGGTCACCAAAAGGCCCGCGAATGCACTGTTTATCGGGGATGTCGATGCAGATGGGTTTTATGCGTTGTTGACCGAGCGGATTGGACGGCTTTAGACGACTGAAAATCCTTTTGAAGGATTTTGGGAAGAATTTTCTGAAAATTCTTGGTGCATTCCCGGCCCCGCCACGGGCGGGCGTTCGGCGCGCAGAAAGGTCCACTGGACTTTTCTCCGAACGCGCCTCACCCCAGCGCGTACCCTGCCCCACGCACGGTGCGCAAAGGATCATCGCCGCCAAACGCGCAAAGCGCTTTGCGCAGGCGGCCGATGTGAACGTCAACGGTGCGGGTATCGACATAGATGTCGCGGCCCCAGACGCGGTCCAGCAGTTGCTCGCGGCTCCAGACCCTGCCCGGTTTTTCCAAGAAGGGGGTCAGCAGGCGAAAATCGATGGGGCC
>JACMNW010000244.1 GCA_014378345.1 Pseudorhodobacter sp.
CGCACCCTCGCTATCGCTATGCACGCAAGTGAACTGGGCGGCCAGGTCGTTTGCTAGGCTGTTCAGCGTTGGCATCTGGCCGGTCGCAAGGAATTCAACCAGTCGCTTAGCGGAGGTATCAGTACTATGAATCATCGCATCGGGGGGGCTGCGGGGCACCAGACGGCCATTGGTCAGATAGGTGCTGTCGGCGAAGACTTCGCTGAAAACCTGTAATCCGGCGGCGGTACCTGCGGCCGCCAGGTCTGTCCCGGAAATGGCAAGCATTACTAAATTGGGTGACACAGCGCGGTTGGCGCGGGCGATTGCATCCGTGACATTGTGGTTATCCGCGGCAAGATTGGCCAGCGCCCCATGCGCTTTGACATATGTTACAGGCACGCCTGCCAACGCGGCCGCCCCGTCAATGCACCGATTTGCGTCGCGACCATGCGTTCAATTTCGCCATCGGTCATGGTAATGATCCGGAGGCCAAACCCCGGCTTGTCGGCATATCCGGGATGCGCGCCGACGGTTACACCTTTGGCACGGGCTTGGATCAGCGTCGCAAACATCGTCTCCGCGCGCCCTGCATGGCCGCCGCACGCAATGTTTGCACTGGTGACGATGCCCAGCATGTCTGCGCCATTCCCCATTGGCAGTAGCCTTCGCAAAGGTCGGCATTCAGGTCTATGCTGGAAATGGTCGCCATAAACGGTTACCCTAAAGCGTGAACATAACCGCAGGCAATCGCAGGATCAGGTTGGGATCAAGACAAATCTCTGCCCAGACGTCGGACAGGCTTTCGTGGCCCACGCCAAAGAAATTGCCGCCGTTTTGATCCAGCATATCCGTCATCACCTGAAAGTGGATATGCGCGGCCCAACCGCCATTTTCATCCCAATCGCCAAGATGTGCGATCAACTGGCCGGGTGCGACTGAATCACCCTTGGCCAAAAGCGTGGGCAGGCTTGCCCCCAAATGGCCGTAAAGCGTGTAGAATGGCACGCCGTCTGCACTGTGTTCCACGATCAGAGTATGGCCATAATCGAGCCGGTCTGCATTATATGTCAGGTGAAGAACACGGCCCGCGAGTGGTGCATAAACGGGTGTTCCGGCAGGGGCAAAAACATCTATGCCAAGGTGCAACGTGCGCCATTCCGGGCTGGCAACATCGGCAAACTGCGGTGTCGCATAGACCGACCTTTTTTCAAAATAGCTGCCAAGCCCGTAAAGCCTGCGCCCCTCGGCTTTGCCCGCGAACCACGTGTCAAATGCGTGGTCCGAAAACGCTGGCATGTCGGGGTGTTGGCCAGCCGTCAGCAGGGCCAAAGTTGCACTTTCCTGAATCGTCGGCAAGAAAAGTGGCGCGGGAGTGACGGTTTCAAGATAGGCGCGTACGGCAGGCGCGCCGGCAGTCGCAGGCAAGCCAGCCCCCTTGCGCAAAACTGCCCGCAATAGGCCCCGGTCCACCGATGCCAATCGCGCGGCAGTTGCCTGCGCAACGGTATGCCCCTTTAGCAGCGCCGCCATAATCTCGGCTAAGATCACCTCTTGCCCAGCGTCGGCACCTGCCTGACGCAAGGCACCGTATAGATCAATAGATCCGGCAATATGGGCGGCAATTCGGATCGGGTCAGTTTGGGCCAAGATAACATCCTTCAAAGCAGTATTCCGGGCAGTTTGATCATCTTATGCGTGCGGATGCAAACGCGCCTTACAATCCGTTCTTGCCCCCATTGGCGCGGCGCTTTATCCCTGCATCCAAAGCCAGTTTCCAGAGGATCACCATGAGCACGAACTCGCGTTTTGATAAATCCAGACTTCCCAGCCGCCACGTTACCGAAGGCCCGTCGCGCGCACCTCATCGCAGCTATTTCTACGCAATGGGGATAACGGAGGAAGAGATTCATCAGCCTTGGGTTGGTGTGGCCACCTGTTGGAATGAAGCAGCCCCCTGTAACATTTCGTTAAACCGACAGGCGCAATCGGTGAAGATGGGTGTGAAAAAAGGCGGCGGCACCCCGCGCGAATTTACCACCATCACCGTGACCGACGGGATAGCGATGGGGCATGAAGGCATGCGGTCATCCTTGGCGTCGCGCGATGCGATTGCTGACACGGTGGAACTTACCATGCGCGGGCATTGCTATGATGCGCTGGTGGGGCTTGCAGGCTGTGACAAATCCTTGCCTGGCATGATGATGGCGATGGTGCGGCTGAACGTGCCGTCGGTGTTTATTTATGGCGGGTCTATCCTGCCGGGCCGTTTGAACGGCAAAGATGTGGTCGTGCAAGACGTGTTCGAGGCGGTGGGCAAGCATCAGGCAGGCAACATGACTGACGCTGAACTTGCCATTCTGGAACGCGTGGCCTGCCCATCAGCAGGGGCGTGCGGCGGGCAGTATACCGCCAACACAATGGCCTGCGTGTCCGAAGCGATTGGTTTGGCCCTGATGAACTCCTCAGGAATGCCAGCCCCTTATGAATCGCGCGATCAATATGGCGATGCGTCTGGCGTGGCCGTGATGCATTTGATTGAAAAGAACATCCGCGCCCGCGATATCGTCACACGCAAATCGTTGGAAAATGCCGCTCGGGTCGTGGCTTGCACCGGTGGCTCTACCAATGCGGGTCTGCATTTACCTGCCATCGCCCATGAAGCGGGCATTGATTTCGACCTGTTCGACGTGTGTGAGATTTTCCGCGACACGCCGTATTTCGTAAGCCTCCGCCCCGGCGGCGAATATGTGGCGAAAGACATGTACGAAGCGGGCGGCGTGCCTGTCGTACTGAAAGAACTGCGCAAAGCGGGGCTTATTCACGAAGATTGTATTACTGCATCCGGGCGGCCCATCGGCGAAGAGCTGGACCTGATCACGCGTGAGGCCGACGGCAGGGTGATCTATCCGATCTCTACCCCGATATCCAAAACAGGCGGCGTGGTCGGCTTGCGTGGCAACATCTGCCCGGATGGCGCGATTGTGAAGGTTGCGGGTATGTCCGAGGCCGAGCAAGTCTTCACCGGACCCGCGCGCGTGTTTGAGTGCGAAGAAGATGCGTTCGACGCGGTGCAAAAGCGCGAATACAAAGAAGGCGAGGTTCTGGTTATCCGCAACGAAGGCCCCGCAGGCGGGCCAGGAATGCGCGAAATGTTGTCCACCACTGCCGCGCTGTCTGGCCAAGGCATGGGCAAAAAGGTGGCGCTGATCACTGATGGCCGTTTTAGCGGTGCGACACGCGGGTTTTGCGTGGGCCATGTCGGGCCAGAGGCGGCACATGGCGGGCCGATTGCGCTGCTGCAAAACGGCGACATGATCACGCTGAACGCGCTGACGGGCGAATTGTCGGTGGCGTTGAGCGACGCCGAACTTGCCACCCGCAAAGCAAATTGGAAAGGCCCGCGCGAAACCCAATATGAAACTGGGGCGGTTTGGAAATTTGCCAAGCTGGTAGGTGGTGCCCGATGGGGGGCCGTGACCCATCCTGGTGCGAAAGCGGAGCGGCATGTTTACATGGACCAGTAAAGCCTTTGGCCTTGCATTGATCCTGCTGGTTGCCGGGTGCCAAATGGAACCCGGCGGCTTTGTCCCTGCCAGCCAGACACGTACGATCTCGGTGCTTGGCGGTGCGATAAAAGTGGCGGCTCCGGCTGGATATTGCGTTGATAAACAGTCTGCACGCCAGCAAGCTGACGGGGCGGTGGTATTGATTGGGCGGTGTAGCGGTGGGTCAAATCTGGCCCCTGCGGTGATCAGCGTCACCATTGGTGTGGCCGGGTCTGCAGGTGTTGTCGCCGATGGAGGCGCGGCAATGGCTGCGTTTTTCCAAACCACAAGCGGCCGCGCTGCCCTAAGCCGGACGGGCAGACCGGAAGCCGTGCAAATCGTGCAAGTCGCAAACAGCAACGGCGCATTTACGCTGCGCATCGTTGAGGCCGGGGTGGGCGATTATTGGCGCGCGATTGTTGGAATATCGGGGCGGCTGGTGACGCTGTCTGTGCAAGGGCCAGTCGCATCGACGCTTGATCCAACGTCAGGGCGCAGGTTGCTTGACGCCAGTATTCTGGCAATGCGCAAGGCCAACCCACGAGGTTAAGATGTAGCTTCATGGGTGCGGGCTTGCTTATCGACTGCTGATAAAGGATTTGTTTCCATAGTCGACACAGTTGACACGACTGCTATGGATTTATTTGGAAGGACGCGACAAAGACTGAATGCAGAACAGATTTGATAAAGTGCTGGACCGATTGCTGCATAAGCGCATGCTTGGCCGTTGGACCCGCATTGCCGACGCAGCGGCGGCGATGGATATTGACAGCCTGCGCAATGCCCGCCTTCGTGCCCGCGCCATCCGCCGTGAGATGGACCGGGTGATCTTGGAAGCAGACAGTCGGTTTGCGCTGCCAGCGATCGGGTCAAATGCAATGCGCAAACCTCTGGGTACCGATTGGTCCTGGCGGCCAGATTTGTGGCGGGGACCAATTGCCCCGTCGGGCATTGCGTCCATCCCCACGCGCGCCACGATTTGCGATGCCACGACAGTGTTTCACGATTGCCGAAACTCTGAACTGACGGTGCGCCAGATCCGCAATACGCGCGAAGTCGACATTGCCCCCTTTTCGTTTCGCATGGATGTCTTCCAATTTGACGGATCATTTTTGTCGTTGGCCATCGATTTGCCGGAAGCGTCTGTTGAGGGCCTTAAACTGCGCCACCTGATCCGGGTGGATGTAAGCGTCGTGATGGAAAAGCCGCTGGAAATCTATGCCCGCCTGAATGTAAAACATGGCCCAAATCTGGAACAGATGGTACGGCAGCTGCCGCTTGACGCGGATGAAGTGATGGTGGAATTCGACCTGAGCTATTCCAAAATCAATGAAAAGCGGGTGGAACGTATGTGGGTTGATCTGATTTTTGAAGGCCCACAGATGAACCAGATCATCCTGCGCGATGTAACGTTTAGCAGGCGACCAAGGGCAGAGGTATGACCCAAAGATGACTGAAGCAAAGCTGTTTGGCACCCGCATACGCGCTGGTATCTGGGAAGGCGTGATAACCGGGCAGACGTCCGCACCACATCTGGAAGTCATGCATCTTGAGGTGCCACTTGACGGAGTAAAGGTGGCTGCTGTTGCCGGCCATCCCGGACAGTGGGCAGTTCAAGTCCCAATCCCGGTGCAGGCCCTGAATGATGGCGTACAAACCTTTATCATCCGCGATCTGGACACGGGTGCGAAGCTTGCGCATTTCACCGTGATCACGGGTGGCGCGTTAGACGACGATATTCGCGCAGAGATTGATCTTTTGCGCGCTGAGTTAGACCTGCTGAAGCGGGCTTTTCGGCGGCACTGTGTGGAAACCGCGAGCTAGGTCTGATTTAAGGAAAAATTTTTATGAAAAATTTTGGTGCCCAGTTTTCTGGGGCCGCGATCCCTGCAATATCGTTTGAGTATTTAGGCGAAAGAGAAGCCGCTTTCGCATGGCATTTACGCCGCGTTTAGCGTGACAGTTGCGCTGTCTGCGGGCAAGCTGGAACCGAGTTCTGGAGGCTTTAATGACCCAATACCCGCATCTTCTTGCACCGCTTGATCTGGGCTTTGTGACCCTGCCCAACCGCGTATTGATGGGATCGATGCATACCGGCCTTGAAGAGGTCGGCGATTGGAACCGGGTTGCAGAATTTTATGCCACGCGGGCGCGGGGTGGTGTCGGGCTGATGGTGACGGGCGGCATGGCGCCAAACCGGGAGGGCGGCGTGTTTCCGGGTGCTGCGGGGCTGTTTGATGCAAATGATATCGCCAATCATCGTTGCGTGACAGACCGGGTGCACGGTGCAGGCGGGCGGATTGCCATGCAGATTTTGCATGCGGGGCGGTACGCCTATGGGCAGGGCTGTGTGTCGGCGTCAGCGGTGAAATCGCCTATTTCGCCTTTTGCGCCCGTGGCGTTGGATGAAGCCGGGATCGAAAAGCAAATTGCCGATATGGTCACCGCCGCCGTCCGTGCACAGGAGGCGGGTTATGACGGGGTTGAGATTATGGGATCGGAAGGGTATTTTCTGAACCAGTTTCTGGTGACCCATGTCAATCGCCGGGATGATCGGTGGGGCGGGGGATATGCCAACA
>JACMNW010000245.1 GCA_014378345.1 Pseudorhodobacter sp.
GCAATTGCCAGCGCCGTTGAGGGCGAGGATGATCTGTATATCGCGGCCGTTCTGGGCCTGCGTGCGGCGCAGGCTGCCAACGGTCTGCCACCGCCTCTGCTCATTTACGTCCCCCGCAAACCGGAACGGTTTGATCAGGCGGCAGACTTGCTGGCAATGGCCGGGCTGCGGGTTGGTAGGCGGTCGGTTTTGTGTGATGCGGCGATGCTGCCCAAGGGGAATGCCCCAGATATCGACGTGCTGCTGGGCGACAGTCTGGGGGAAATGTATGCCTATCTTGCCATGGCGGATACGGTGGTCGTCGGCGGTGGTTTTACCGCTAAAGGCGCGCATAACATCACCGAGCCTTTGGCCCTGCGCAAAACCGTGTTAACCGGGCCGGAAACCTGGACGATCGAGTTTCCATTTACTGAGGCCGCAGCCGCAGGCGTAGCGCGAGCGGTGCCAGATGGCGCAGCATTATTGGCGGAATTGGCAGAACCAAAAACCACTGACCCCGCCGCGATTGAGGCGTTCTTCAACGCACATGCCGGTGCCACTGCCCGCACAATTTCAGCACTGGACGCATTACTTACCAGCCGCTAAAGCCGCCATCCACATTGACCAACTGCCCGGTCATATACCCCGCTTGGGATGAGCATAAAAACAGCATCGCATCGGCAATCTCATCCGGTTTTGCCATGCGGCCCGCCATAATTAACGCGCCCACCCGGCGTTGGAATTCGTCAGAATGGTTGTTGAACACCGCCCCCGGCGCGATGGTATTCACCGTGGCTTGCCGCTTGGCCCAATATCCCGCCAGCCACAAAGTCAGCCCGTGAATGCCTGCCTTGGTGGTGGAATAGGCCGAAAAAGATTTGAACGGCATGCCTTCGTAAATCTGGTGATGTGGGCCGTTCAGCGCATACATCGACGCCACATTGATCAGGGTCGCGGGCCATTTGCCAATAATATCGCGGTCCATCTGGCGGGCGATCATGAAGGCACCCGTCAAGTTGGTGCGCATCGTGCGTTCCCAATCCGACACCGACGTATTGGCGAAATCGGGAAACGGCTTACCCGCCCCCATCAGCAGTTCGCCGGTGATGGCCGCGTTGTTCAGCACCACGTTGGGCTGCCAGCCATCCGCCAGAATGCGGGTGAAAATTTCCGTGACCTGATCTTCATCGCCAACATCCAGATCGTAGAACCGAAAATCATCATTGCCCTCATGCGCCTCTTTCAACGCATCCGCCCTATGCCCCGGCAGATCAGATGATACCACCCGCGCGCCCGCGTCCAGCATCCGGCGCACGTAAGTAGACCCCAGAACACCCCCCGACCCGGTGATGAAAACGGTGCGTCCAGCAAGCTGGTTATCCATGGGCTTGATCCTTCAGGGCTTTGGCCAAAAGAAACTCGACAAGCGTGAAATCGAACGGGCTATCAATATCAACGCAGCGTTCGGGTGGCATGAGGTAAGGGATCACACGGCCTTCCCACAGCCCCTTGGACCGCTTCAAATAGGCAGGGTCCACCACATAGGTGCTGGCCGCATGTTCATAAACAACCGGGGCCTGTTGGCGCGCGACCACACCCCCCGGCAGCGGTTTTGACACATGGAGTGCACCGCTGGCATCAGGCTCGACCAAGTTGAAATAAGGGTTCTTTCGCGCCTCGCAACACGACATAACCATATCCGGATTTTCGCTATTGAACAAATTTAGTGCCTCATCAATATCGCCCATAACGCGCAAAGGCGATGTGCAGTCCAGATCGAGGAAGGCGCTGGCCGGGCCTGTGATTGCTTCAGTTGCCTGCAGCGCATGCTGCCACACACCCCATTTTCCTGCCGTATCGGTCGCCAAATGCGCGGGCCGCAACCCGATTTTTAATGCGCCTTTTGCAACCGCATGATCGTAGATCGCCTCATCGTCGGTAGACACAACCACCGCATCAACCCGCACAGAGGCAAACAACTGATTCAGCGACCAGTCAATCAACGGCTTGCCGCAGATCATCCGAAAATTCTTGCCCGGAACGCCTTTCGATCCTTTGCGCGCGCCGATATGGCCGATGATCATGGAATATCCTTTGCAACGGTGCCATTAAAACGGCGGGCTTCCCATGCTTTGGCGATCAACGCGCAAGATGGCAGCGCCAGATCAAACCGCGGCAGATGTTCCACTGCTGACGGTGGTTTGCCGTGCACCAACGCCAGAAAATCACCCATCGCAGATAGAAAGATATCACTGCGCTGAAACGGAAAC
>JACMNW010000246.1 GCA_014378345.1 Pseudorhodobacter sp.
CCGCAAACGATCGCGCGCTGATAGATCAAAAAGCAGATCATATCATTGGCAAGTGACATTTGCGCTTGGATTGGGGCGGCGCTACCGTTTTCCCGCGCGATCCTAATAATACTGCCGGGGTCTGATTTGCTCATGCTCCAGCTGATAGCCTGACCCAGCCCTTTTCTGCAACTTCCACCGCTTGACACCCCGCCCAAGCCGTTCAAGAAAGGTTCACCTTCCCGCTGAAAGCCCTGCCATGATCCGCCTTGATATCTTTTCCGACCCCATTTGCCCTTGGTGCTATATCGGCAAGGCCAACCTTGACCGGGCTTTGGAAGCACATGCCGGACATCCGTTTGAAATTGAATGGCATCCATTTCAGCTAAACCCCGATATGGCGCCCGAAGGGGCAGATCGGCGCGCTTACCTTGAGGCGCGCTTTGGCGGCAAGCAAAACGCCGTCGGTGTTTATGCCCGCGTATCAGAGGCGGCCGCAGCAGCCGGTGTGACCATCAACTTCGAGACAATGAACCGCGTGCCAAACACCCTTGACGCGCACCGACTGATTCATTGGGCCGGGCTGGAGGGGCGGCAAACGGCGATGGTTTCAACGCTGTTTCGCGCCTATTTCCGCGATGGCAAGGATATCGGCGACAAGGCTACCCTTGCAACTCTTGCCGGGAATGCGGGCATGGATGCGGCCCTTGCCGCGCGTCTGCTGGCCACTGGTGAAGACCGGGCCGATATTACCGCCCGCGACGCCCATGCGCGCCAGCGTGGCGTCAATTCGGTTCCGACCTTTGTGATTGCCAACCAATACGTGCTGACGGGCGCGCAACCCGTGGCCCTGTGGGCGCAAGTGATTGACGAATTGGCAACCGCCCCCAAAGGCGCCTCGAAACCCGTGGCACACTGAATGTCACTTAAAAACTTGGGGCGCGTGGAATTCATCGCCCTGCAAGCGATGTTGATGGCAATAACCGCCTTCGCCATTGATGCCATGCTGCCCGCTTTGCCGGACATTGCGCAGCAGCTTTCCCCCGGCAACCCGAACCGCGCACAACTGATCGTCACCAGTTTTGTGCTGGGGATGGGGATCGGCACACTGTTTGCCGGGCCAATTTCCGATGCGTATGGGCGCAAACCTGTCATCATCGCGGGCTTTGCCGTGTTCTGCGTCGGGGCGGCGCTGGCCTCCGTCGCACAATCGCTTGAGATGCTGCTTGCAGCCCGGGTACTGCAAGGCCTTGGCGTTGCTGCCCCCAGAATTGTGCCCGTGGCTTTGATCCGCGATCTGTACTCTGGCCGTGAAATGGCCAGCATTATCAGCTTTGCCACGATGATTTTCATGCTGATGCCCGCCGTCGCCCCAGCCTTTGGCACCGTGATCATTCAAGGCTTTGGATGGCGCGGCTTGTTTGCGTCTTTCATTGTTTTCGCGGTCTTTTCGGCGCTTTGGCTTGGCCTCAGGCAACCAGAGACCTTGCCGCCAGCCAATCGCAGGCCCCTGCGGCCAAAGTTGCTTTGGCAGGGCCTGCGCGAAGTGTTGTCGCACCACACGGTCGTGATGTGCATCGCGGTGATGACTATGGGGTTTGGAGTTTTGTTTGGTACGCTGTCATCTACCCAACAGATTTTCGATATCACCTTTAGGCGCGGCGAAAGTTTCGCGCTTTGGTTCGGGCTGATTGCTTTGCTGTCTTTGCCTGCGGGATTTTTGAACGCGCGGCTGGTAGGGCGGCTGGGAATGCGGCGGCTGGTGACGTTGACGTTTCTGGCGCAGTTGGGGATTACGGTTATTGTTTTGGTTCTGATACGATCAGCTATATTGCCTGACCAATATGCTTTTGCCGCCTATGTGGTCTGGGCGGTTTCGGTGTTTTCAATGGCAAACATTGTATTCGGCAATCTGAACGCAATCGCTTTGGCGCAGTTGGGTCATATTGCGGGCCTGGCGTCTTCAGTCGTGATCGCTGCGGCAACCGTTCTGGCCGTTGCTGTGGCGGCCCCATTGGGGTTGATTTTTGATGGCACCCCGGTGCCATTGCTGGTGGGGGTGGCCGTGCTGCTGGCGCTGGCCATCGGGTTGATGCAGATGATGCCAAAGGATGTGCGCGTGATCAGCCCTTCGGCTTGACCACCTTTTCGGCCAGATCACGGGCAATGCCAAACGCGCCTTTGATACGGTCAGCCTCGGTTGCCCAATTCTGCGCCAGAACAATCTTGTTATCGCGGACTTTCGCGCCATTCGTTTGCGCCTGAATAAACTCTACCAAACCCGCAGGATTGGCGAATTTATCGTTGTGAAACTGCACCGTCGCCCCTTTTGGTCCGGCATCAAGACGCGAGATGCCTGCCCGTTTGCACATCGCCTTGATGCGAATTACCAACATCAGGGTGTTAACCTCACGCGGTAGCGGGCCGAAACGGTCGATCAGTTCGGCAGCAAAGCCTTCGAGTTCGACCTTGGTGGCCAGCCCCGATAGACGGCGATAGAGGCCCAGCCGCACGTCAAGATCGGAGACATAGGTTTCAGGGATCAGCACCGGCACGCCAAGATTGATCTGCGGCGCCCATTGATCATCGGCCACGCTAAGGCCGGTAAGTTCGCCCGATTTGATCTTGGCAATCGTGTCTTCCAGCATGGCCTGATAAAGCTCATACCCCACCTCACGGATGTGGCCGGACTGTTCTTCGCCCAGCAGGTTGCCTGCACCGCGCAGGTCCAGATCGTGGGAGGCCAGATTAAAGCCCGCGCCCAGGCTATCAAGCGACCCCAGCAAACGCAGCCGTTTCGTGGCTTGCGGGGTCAGTTTCGCGCGCGGTTTGGTGGTGATAAAACAATAAGCGCGGGTTTTGGCGCGGCCCACCCTGCCCCGGATCTGGTAAAGCTGGCTCAGCCCGAACATGTCGGCGCGGTGGACCACCATGGTGTTTGCGGTGGGGATGTCCAGACCGGATTCGACAATGCTGGTGGCGACCAGAACATCAAAGCGGCCATCATAAAACGCATTCATCTTGTCATCCAGATCGCCCGCCGCCAGCTGGCCATGGGCCACCACGAACGACACTTCCGGCACATGAGTGCGCAAGAAATCCTCGACCTCGTGGATATCCGATATGCGCGGCACCACATAAAACGATTGACCGCCTCGGAAACGTTCGCGCAATAACGCCTCGCGGATGGTGATTGTATCGAATTCGGAAACATAAGTGCGGATGGCAAGACGGTCTACCGGCGGTGTGGCGATAATCGAAAGGTCACGCACGCCCGTCAAAGACAGTTGCAACGTGCGCGGAATTGGCGTGGCGGTCAGCGTCAGCACATGCACCTCAGACCGCATTTCCTTCAGCCTTTCCTTATGGGTGACGCCGAAATGTTGTTCTTCGTCGATCACCAACAGGCCAAGCGTTTTAAACCGGATGCCCTTTGCCAGAAGCGCATGGGTGCCGATGCAGATATCCACCGTGCCGTCGGCCAACCCTTCGCGCGTCGCAATCGCATCCTTTGCGCTAACAAACCGCGACAATGTCTTGATGTTAATTGGAAATCCGCGAAACCTTTCAACAAAGCTGCGGTAGTGTTGCCGTGCCAGCAAGGTTGTTGGGCAGACCACTGCCACCTGCATACCCGCCATCGCCGCCACAAACGCCGCGCGCATTGCAACTTCGGTCTTGCCAAACCCCACGTCGCCCACAACCAGCCGGTCCATCGGCGAGCCTTTTTCAAGGTCGCTGATCACATCAGAAATGGCGGTCAGCTGATCATCGGTCTCCGTATACGGAAAACGGGCCGAAAACGCCTCCCACATGGCATGCGGGGCCTCCAGAATCGGCGCATGACGCAGGGCGCGCTCTGCCGCGATCCGCATCAGGCGGTCGGCTATTTCACGAATACGGGCCTTCAGCTTGGCCTTTTTGGCCTGCCATGCCCCACCACCCAGACGGTCCAGTAGGCCTTCTTCATGGCCATAACGGCTGAGCAGTTCGATGTTCTCGACGGGCAGATACAGTTTGGCGCCTTCGGCATATTGCAGCGCCACGCATTCATGCGGCGCTTTCAGCGCGATGATAGTTTCCAAGCCAAGATAGCGCCCGACGCCGTGTTCGACATGCACCACCAGATCGCCGATCGAAAGACTGTCAACCTCGCGCAGGAAATTATCGGCCTTCTTGCGTTTGCGGGGTTTGGATATCAGGCGGTCGCCAAGCACGTCTTGTTCGGAAATCACGCAAAGCCCGGGCGCGGTAAAGCCTTGTTCCAAGGCCCAGACCATAAGAAAGACGCCACCCTTACCATCGGGCAAATCGCGAAAATCCTTGATGTCGCGCAGGTCTCTCAAGGCCTGTTCTTCCATCAGCCCGCGCAGCCGTTCGCGGGCACCTTCAGACCAGCTGGCAATCACAACCTGGCCATCTTGACGTAACGCACGAATATGATCGGCCAAAGCCCCAAAAAGACTAACAGATTCGATCTGTCGTTCCGGTGCAAAACTACGCCCTATCCGCCCACCGGCATCCAAAACCCCCGGCCCGGGTGATTGTGGCAGGGGGGATAACTGGATCACCCGGTGCGGTGCAATGGCGGCTTCCCATGCAGCGTCATCCAAATACAATAGCCCCGGCGCCACGGGTTTATAGACCGTATCCATCCGGCCTTTGGCACCGAGCGCTTCGCGACGGGCATCATATTGGTCGTCGATGCCTTCCCAACGCGAAAGGCGCGCAGCGGTCACCTGATCATCCATCATCACCGACGCGTTCGGCAAGTAGTCAAAAATCGTCTCCAAACGATCATGGAAAAAGGGCAGCCAATGCTCCATCCCCTGATGCTTGCGCCCGGCACTGACCGCCTCGTACAATGGGTCATCGCTGCCCGCCGTGCCAAATTCAATGCGGTAGTTTTGCCGAAACCGGGTGATCGACGCCTCATCTAAAATCACCTCAGACACAGGGGCGAAATCCACGGATTTCAGCTTTTCGATGGTGCGTTGCGTCTCGGCGTCAAACCTGCGCGCGCCGTCCAACACATCGCCAAAGAAATCAAGCCGCACCGGGCCACCCGGCCCCGGCGGATAAATATCCACAATGCCGCCGCGAATGGCATAATCGCC
>JACMNW010000247.1 GCA_014378345.1 Pseudorhodobacter sp.
CCCTGATCAAGGTGCAGGGCGATCACGTCCGCCTCGGCCACGCCGGCGGGGTTGATGCCTTGGGTTTGTTGCACCTGCGTCAAGGCTTTGATGCGGTCGCGCAGGGCAGCGGCGCGTTCAAACTCCATCGCGTCAGACGCGGCATTCATGGTTTTGGCGAGGTTGGATTGCACGGTGGTGGTTTTGCCGTTGAGGAAATTGGTCGCATCACCGACGAGGGCTGCGTAATCGCTTTGGCCCACCTTGCCGACACAGGGGGCTGCGCAGCGTTTGATCTGAAACAGCAGGCAGGGGCGGGTGCGGACATCGAACGTGGCATCGGTGCAGGTGCGCAACAGGAACACCCGCTGCAGCTGGTTCAGGGTGCGGTTGACGGCACCGGCCGATGCGAAGGGGCCGAAGTAGGCGCCCTTTTCTGATTTCTTGCCGCGGTGTTTCTTGATCATCGGGAACGGGTGATCGGTGGGAATCAGGATGTTGGGAAAGCTTTTGTCATCGCGCAGCAGCACGTTGTAGCGCGGTTTCAGCTGCTTGATCAGGTTCTGTTCCAGCAGCAACGCTTCGGTTTCCGTGCGGGTGGTCAGAAACATCATGGTGGCGGTTTCAGAGATCATCCGGGCGATTCGCCCTGAATGCCCCGAGGCGCGCGCATAGTTGGAAACCCGCGCCTTTAGGTTGCGGGCCTTGCCAACGTACAGCACCTGCGACTGCGTATCGAGCATCCGGTAAACCCCCGGAGAGCCATCCAAAGTTTTCAGATAGGCCTGAATAACGCCGAAACCTATGGGTGTGTGATCTGGCTTTTGGTCTGTGTCTTGCACGGGTGTGCCGCCTTATTGGGTGCGTCGATTCCCTGCCATGGCTGCTATGATATTTGCATGGGGGCAAGAGAAAAGCTGTCCACCAATTCTGTGGATAAGTCTGCGGAGAACATTCTGGGAGGGGCGAATTATCCTTGTTTTTGGCCCCTTTCGCCGATATGCCTATTTTTTAGGCATATTGTCAAGGTATTGATTTGGTTGGAAAGATTGTTGCAGTTTGGGGAAGTGCCTTATTAATCAAGGGTTTCTATGACGGGTTTGTGAACGTGAGGGCAGCGGTGCACAACTTTATTGCGCGGCGGATTTCGGGGCTATTCAACGCCCAGCACGTCCGGCGTTTTCCAGGCCAGATGCTGGCCCCCATCGACACAGATCAGCTGCCCTGTGACGGCAGGGGCATCAAGAAAATACCCCAGCGCGGCCGTTATATCACTGGCGTTTACGCCGCGCTGCAGAACGGTTGAGCTGCGTTGTTTTTTGAAATGGTCCAGCGACTGGCGGGTGCCTTGCAACGTGGGGCCGGGACCGATGGCATTGACCCGGATATGGGGGGCAAGCGCCTGAGCAGAGGTTTGGGTTAGCGCCCAGAGACCCATTTTGGCGATGGTGTAGGACATGAATTCGGGGGTCAGCTTCAACACGCGCTGGTCGATCATGTTCAGGATCATGGCTTGCGCTGTGGGTTCGCCCTGATCATCGGGCTGCGCCTGAGGGGCTTGGGCGGCGAAGGCTTGGCTCAGTACGAAAGGCGCGCGCAGGTTGCTCTCAACATGGCGGTCCCATGAGGTGCGGGTGGCGGTGGCCAGCGAGTCATGTTCGAAGATCGAGGCATTGTTGATCAACAGTGTAAGCGGGCCACCAATGGCAGCGATGGCGCGTGGTATCAATGTTTCGGTTTCAGCTTCGACCAGAAGGTCCGCTTGTAAGGCCACGGAACGGCGGCCCATTGCGGTGATATCAGTGACCACGGCATCTGCATCACTTTTTGACGATGCATAGTGCACAGCCACATCATATCCCCGCCCTGCCAGATACAACGCCATCGCGCGGCCCAGCCGTTTGCCTGCGCCCGTCACCAGTGCGCGCATTGTCACGCCCCCTTGCGGCAGGTGCAATCGCCCCGGCCTATCAGGTGACGCCCGCATTTTGGGCAGGTTTTCGGTTTGCTGGCAGTACCGGGAAAGCGGAGGCGGCCAAACATGGCGACTACTGCCATGACGATAAGGAACAGAAGGATCAATTTCAGCGGCATGTCATAATCCGTAGCGCGACCAAAGCGCACGATCTTCTACACTCGATAGCGCCGCGTCGGTCAACTGCATTCCGAACCGTTGCGCAAGTGAACGGCGTTGGCCATAGGGTTGAAGGCGCACCTTGTCGCCGTAAAGCTGTTTCAACTTTGGCACCAGATGGCCCACGCCATCGGCCAGCCCCACATCTACTCCGCCCTGCCCTACCCACACATCGGCGTTGAACAGATCGGCATCTGCCTTAAGCCGCGATCCGCGACGGGATTTGACGTGTTCGATGAACGCGTTGTGAATCGGGGTTTGCAGGGCAATCAGGCGATCAACATCTTCAGGTTTTTGCGGCAGGAACGGGTCGGCCAGGCTTTTTGATTTTCCAGCCGTGACAACACGCCGTTCCACGCCTTGTCTGGCCATCAGATCCTGAAAGCCAAAGCTGGCGAAGATGACACCGATCGATCCTACGATGGACGATTTATCCACCCAGATCTGATCTGCCGCGCAGGCCAGCCAATAGCCACCGGATGCCGCCACATCTTCGACAAAGGCATGCACAGGCACACCTTTTTCATCAGACAAGCGCCGAATGCGGGCGGCGATCAGCGACGATTGCACGGGTGATCCACCCGGTGAATTGATCACCAAGGCCACGGCGGAAGGTTTGCCGCGCGCAAAGGCTTTTTCTATGACCGCGGCAAGGCCAGCGTCGGACATGCCGCCCCGCGCGCCTGCGGCAATGGTGCCTTGCAAACGGATGACTGACACCAAAGGCGGTTGCTTTAGGAAGGGGATGAAACGTCTCATGCTTCCTGACTTAGGTCGCAAACCCCACTTCAACAACCCTATGTTGCGGGAAGCGCTATTTGCAGGCAAAAGATTGGCATGATCGACAAGCTGGAAATGTTCATAGCCTTGGCAAACGAGCGGCATTTTGGCCGGGCGGCCGATGTGTGCGGGGTAA
>JACMNW010000248.1 GCA_014378345.1 Pseudorhodobacter sp.
AGCTGGCGTTGCGGGTATGATACAGGTTCAATAAACCAGCCTTGCAGAAGTTGCACATGCGGGACGGTTCCCTTGCCACGCGCATTTGCCAGCAACCGTTTGACCGCCAGTGGCATATCGCGGCCATCCACAGGGCGGGCGACAACGTCGTCGGGCAGGGATGCAAACGCCGCTGCATCATACACCTCTGTCAGCAATGCCACCGCCCCGCCGCAACATTGCCCCAGTGCAGGGCCAAGAGGCACGCGGTCCAACCGGGTGCTGCGCCCGCTTGCAAGCAGTGCGCATGCATCCTGGGTGGCCTGCCATTCCAACGCGCCGCCACCAATGGTGCCGGATTGCCCGCCGCGCCATACCAACATTGCAGCCCCGGTTTCGCGCGGCGATGATCCGTCGGATGCAGCAATCACCACACGAGCGACCTTGCCGTGTTTTGCTACAGCATCCTGAAGCGCATTCTTGTCAAACATGGAGCTGCCTTTGCACGGCGGCAAGTATCCTTTCCGGTGTGGCGGGCGCATCTAGGGCGGGGTAGGTCGTCCCCTCGCCTCCCGCCGCCACGGCACCGGACAGTGCGAAAAATGCGGAAATTCCCAACATGAACGGCGGTTCACCCACGGCCTTGGATTTGCCGACGGTATCCTCTCGGTTTGGTTGATCCCATAGGGCCACGTTAAAAATACGCGGGCGATCGGAACAGGCGGGAATTTTATAGGTGCTGGGCGCATGGGTGCGTAAGCTGCCCTTGGCATCCCAAACCAGTTCTTCCGTGGTAAGCCATCCGGCCCCTTGCACATAAGCGCCTTCAATCTGGCCTATATCCAGCGCCGGGTTCAACGAGGTTCCGGTATCGTGCAGAATATCCGTGCGCAGAATGCGGTTTTCGCCGGTCAAAGTGTCAATGACGACTTCGGTCACCGCCGCGCCGTAAGCGAAATACAAAAACGGCCGCCCTTCGCCCCTGAGCCTGTTCCAAGTGATCTTTGGGGTCGTGTAATAGCCAGTAGACGATAGCGAAACCCGCGCCTGATAGGTCATCAAAGCCGCTTCGGCAAAGCTGTAATCCGCCCCCGCCACCGCGACGCGGCCATTGGCAAATATCACATCGGCGGGCTGCGCCTGATGTTTTGCCGCCAGAAGGTCAGCCATCCGCGCCCGGATCGTGGCGCAGGCCGCTTGCGTGGCCATGCCGTTCAGATCAGACCCGGAAGATGCTGCCGTGGCCGAAGTATTTGGCACTTTGCCAGTATCCGTTGCCGTGATCTTCACCGCCCCCGCATCTACCCCAAACACCCCCGCCGCCACCTGCGCAACCTTCTGGAACAGGCCTTGGCCCATTTCCGTGCCGCCGTGGTTCAGGTGGATCGACCCATCCTGATAGACATGCACCAACGCTCCCGCCTGGTTGTATTGGGTAAGGGTAAAGGAAATACCAAACTTCACCGGGGTTAACGCGATCCCGCGTTTCAGAATGGGGGAGGCGGCGTTCCACGCAGCAATTTCGGCTTTGCGGGATACATAGTCGGCGCTCGCTTCCAGTGCGTCCACCATCTGATCGCCAATGAAATCGTCAACCGGCATGTGGTAGGGAGTGGTTTGCGACTTCTTTTTCGCAAAAATACTCCCGCCGGAGGCATCGGTATTGGCCTCCATCCCGGCATAAAAATTAGCGCGCCGCACTGTCAAAGGCTCAATGCCCAACTCAAATGCAATATGATCCATCACCCGTTCAATACCAATCATCCCTTGCGGGCCACCAAAACCCCGGTAGGCGGTGGCGCTTTGGGTGTTGGTTTTCAAGCGGTGGCTTTCGATACGAATATTGGGTAGGAAATAGGCATTATCTGCATGCAGCATGGCCCGGTCAGCCACGGGCAGGGAGAGATCCATGCTCCAGCCGCAACGAAACAGATGTTGAAATTCAATCCCTTGCACCAAACCTGACGCATCAAATCCGGCCCGGTAGCAGATACGCAGATCATGCCGCTTGCCGGTGATCATCATATCGTCATCGCGGTCATAGCGCATTTTGCAGGGTCGGCCGGTACCTTTGGCTGCAATGGCACAGGCTATGGCCAAAGCGTTGCCCTGGCTTTCCTTGCCGCCAAAACCGCCGCCCATGCGGCGCACCTCAACCCGCACGGCATGCATCGGCAGATGCAGCGCGTGGGCGACTTTGTGCTGAATCTCAGTCGGATGCTGGGTTGAAGAATACACCACCATATCGCCACCCTCTTGCGGCAGGGCGAGTGCTATCTGGCCTTCAAGGTAGAAATGTTCCTGGCCGCCGACCTCAAAACTTCCGTCAATCCGGTGCGTCGCATGGGTGATGGCCGCATCCGCATCGCCGCGCGCCCAGATCACCGGGCCTGCCTCAAACCGGCTGTCTGCTGCCAGCGCATCGTCCACCGTCAGTAGTGTCGGCAGTTCGGCATAAGAGATTTTCGCCAACCGTGCCGCGTGACGGGCAGCGTGGTGACTGGACGCCACCACCAGAAACACCGGCTGGCCAATGTAATGCACCGTGCCCATGGCAAGCAAAGGCTCATCATGCGCCGAGGGCGAACAGTCGGGCATCGGGTCGATGTCGGCGGGGGTATACACCGCCACCACCCCGGCCGCTGCCCTGACCCGGCTGACGTCAATATCGGTTATCGTGCCATGCGCGATTGTCGACAATCCAAAGGCCAGATGCAGCGCATTGGCAGGGGTCGGCATATCGTCGATATAGCGTGCTTGGCCCGTCACATGGAGCGGGGCTGCGTCATGGGGCAGGGAAAGGCCTGCGGTCATGCTTGCACCTCAAGCACATTGACAGGTCTTCCAGACAGGTCATGGAAATAGCGGATCAGCAAATTACGGGCAGCAGCCAAACGATAATCGGCAGAGGCGCGCATGTCGGATAGCGGCGTGAAATCGCTGGCGAAGACAGATTGGGCTGTCCGCAGGGAGGCAAGCGCCCAGGGTTGGCCGATCAAAGCCGTCTCGACGGCGCTGGCGCGTTTGGGAATGCCTGCCATACCGCCAAAGGCGATACGGGCGGCGGTAACTTGGCCTTTCTCGACGGTAATATTGAAACACCCAAGCACCGCCGAAATATCCTGATCAAAGCGTTTGGACAGTTTATAGCAGCGCAAGTTCGGGGCCGCTGCAGGGATTGACACGCCTGCCACAAATTCGCCAGGGCGGCGGGCTTGTTTGCGGTA
>JACMNW010000249.1 GCA_014378345.1 Pseudorhodobacter sp.
GCATCATCGGTCTATTCTGGCGGCTTTGCGGGCGGGAGATGAGCCGGGGTTGCGGTTGGCGGTGCGGATGGATGTGGCGCAGGGGTTGCGGCATCTGGCAGGGTAATGTGTTGTTAAGTAGAGAAAATTATCGAAGGAATAATTTTCGGGGGGCTGTCTGCCCCCCGCGCCCTTCGGGCTTCCCCCTGAGGATATTTTTGCCTAAATGAAAGTGGTCAAGCGTGAATGGCCCCATCCCCACAGGCCAGCGCTGCTTCGCGCACAGCTTCGCTATAGGTGGGGTGCGCGTGGCAAGTTAGCGCTATATCTTGTGCGGATGAGCCGAATTCCATCGCAACGCAAATCTCGTGGATCAGATCACCCGCCATTGGGCCGATGATGTGTGCGCCCAATATGCGGTCGGTGGCAGCGTCGGCCAGGATTTTCACAAAACCATCGCCTTGGAATACGGCTTTGGCGCGGGCGTTGCCCATAAAAGAGAATTTGCCGACTTTGTAGGCGCGGCCTTCGGATTTCAGTTGTTCTTCGGTGAACCCTACGGAGGATACTTCTGGCGTGGTGTATATCACGCCGGGGATTACCGCGTAATTAACATGGCCGGATTTGCCTGCCATAATCTCGGCCAAGGCCATGCCTTCGTCTTCGGCTTTATGGGCCAGCATGGGGCCTGTGATAGCATCGCCTATGGCATATAAGCCGTTGATATTGGTAGTGAAATGTGCGTCGGTTTTGATCTGCCCACGGGGCAGGATTTCTACGCCCAAAGCCTCTAAGCCAAGGCCGGAAATATAGGGTTTGCGGCCTGTGGCGACCAGAACGCAATCGGTTTCAATCGTGGCTTCAGCCTCGGTTTTGCGCAGTTTGTAGGTGACTTTTGCACGGCCTTTGGTGGCTGTTGCGGATTGCACGGCAGCACCGAGAATGAACTTAAGCCCTTGTTTTGAAAGAATACGTTGGAAGGTTTTGGCAACATCGGCGTCCATGCCGGGGGTGATGGCGTCAAGGTATTCTATCACCGTGACTTCGGTGCCAAGGCGGGCATAGACAGAGCCCAGTTCCAGACCGATCACACCTGCGCCGATGACGACCATGGTTTTGGGGATGTTGTTCAGGGTTAACGCCCCTGTCGAGGTGACGATTACCTTTTCATCTACGGTGACGCCAGGAAGGCTCGATGCCTCAGAACCCGTTGCAATGACTATGTTTTTTGCGGTGTGGATATCTTCACCGACCTTGACCTGGCCGGGGGCGGGGATTGTGGCCCAGCCTTTCAGCCAGGTGATTTTGTTCTTTTTAAACAGGAATTCGATGCCCTTGGTGTTCTGGCCGACGACGTCATCTTTATAAGCCAGCATACGCGCCCAATCGACCGTTGGAGCACCCCCCATCAGGCCCATTTTCTCATGGTTTTCATGGACTTCGTGCAATTGGTGGGTGGCGTGCAGCAGCGCCTTTGACGGGATGCAACCGACGTTCAGGCAGGTCCCGCCGAGGGTTTCGCGGCCTTCAACCACGGCGACGTTCAGCCCCAGTTGGGCGGCGCGGATGGCGCAGACATAGCCGCCGGGGCCGGAACCGATGATGATTGCGTCGTAGTTTGCCATGGGGCTTTTCCTTTGGTTTGGCCGTGTTACAGCCGTGCTTTTTGCGTGCTTTATCCGTGCTTACAGCAATCAGATCAGGCTTGCGATGATCATGGTTAAAGTGGCGATAAATCCGACGGCCCAGATGGCGGAGCGCCACGGTTTCCACCCCAAGGCGTAGGCGGGGACGTAAAGGATGCGCGCGGCGAGATAGGTGTAGGCGGCGGTTTGGGTGGTGGGGGTCGATTGGTTGCCAAGGGTGACGACGACCACGGCGAGGGTGAACAGGATCAGCCCCTCAAAGTGGTTGTTCAGCGCGCGTTGCAGGCGGCCGGTGAGGGTGGACATTTGGCGCGATGGTGGCCGGTCGCGCGGTGAGGTGGTGTAGCCGGGGGTCAGATCGCGGTTCGCGAGGGTGGCGAAGAAGACGAATTGCAGCGCTTGCAGCAGGGCGGCGAGGGCGAGGGCGGTGAGTTCGGGGGTCATGATTTTTCAAACGCTTTTGCAATGAGGGTGGCACGGGTTTCGTAGTCCAAACCCCGTGCGGAGGGATGGACGGTTGGTATATGTGGAATGCCGAAGTGTTCCAGCGCCCTGATCGCATCTTGTCCTGCAGCGATGGGTTTGCGACCAAGCAATTCATGCTGGGTTACAGCTTGGAATGACGCCCGCGTATCGGCATTTCGGATTGAGTGCGATCGTTTAGGTGGCAGTAATTTGAAAACTGGAGTGATGTAGATGTCGCGTCGTGTAAGACCTATCAATGACAGTGCCTTGTCCAAAACCGCGTTAAACGGAATGCCGGGCAGGTACCCCTGTTCCAGCAAAACCTTGCGGTTTTTGACCGCCGAAGGAGCATCAAACCAGTCTTTCGTGATGAGCATTGGGCCGGTAAGATTTCCGGAAATAATCTGAATTGGCGAAACCCAAGGCCCGTCAAACCCAATTTCGGCAAGCGTCATGTACCCCGGCAATTGGAAGCAACGCCTTCGGTGGATCGCTTGGCCGAATAGTGCGGCGTGGTCCACTTGTCACAAATCCATCAACAACCGCCGCGGATCTTCCAGCGCCTCTTTCACGCGCACGAGGAATGTCACCGCGCCCTTCCCATCCACCACGCGGTGATCGTAACTGAGTGCGAGATACATCATTGGGCGGATGACGATTTGGCCTGCGACCACGACCGGGCGGTCCTGGATTTTGTGCATGCCCAAGATGCCGGATTGCGGGGGGTTCAGGATGGGCGACGACATCAGGCTGCCGTAGACGCCGCCGTTGGAGATGGTGAAGGAACCGCCGGCCATTTCGGCCATGGAAAGTTTGCCGTCGCGGGCGCGCAGGCCGAGTTCCGCGATTTTTTTCTCGATCGCGGCGAAACCCATCTGATCGGCATCGCGGACCACGGGGACGACGAGGCCTGAGGGGGTGCCGACGGCCACGCCCATGTGGACGAAGTTTTTATAGACCACATCGGTGCCGTCGATTTCGGCGTTGACCTCGGGCACCTCAGCCAGCGCGTGGCAGCAGGCTTTGAC
>JACMNW010000250.1 GCA_014378345.1 Pseudorhodobacter sp.
CCGGTTTCGCCATAAAACACGCCGTCACCCCGTGGGCGCGCGCCTGTGCCCGCACAATGCGCTTCAGCCGCATCAGATCATCCGCCGCAGCCATCACATCCGCACGGTAGTGCAGCGTCAACTCATACTGCCCCGGCGCATATTCGGAAATCATCGTCTCGGCCTTGATCCCCGCCAAGGCCGCCCCCGCATAAATGTCGCTGAACAAAGGCAGCATCCCATGCAAGTGATCCACCGAATACACCTCGGTCTTCCGCGACGCCCGCCCATCCACCACATCGCGCGCTGGCTGAACCTTCCCATCCGGCCCCCGATCATTGGCCAGCAGGAAAAATTCCAACTCAAACGCGCCCGATGGATACAACCCCTCAGCCGCCAAAGCATCGACCTGAGCCTGCAACGCATGGCGCGGGTCCGACGTCATCTTGCCCCCGTCCAGATCATACATCGACATGAAGACTTCGCCGCGCGCAGGCTTGGTACCATGCAGCGCAACGATGCTGCCCGGAATGGGCCAGGCCCGCAAATCGCCGTCACCCTGATCCCAGATCAGCCCGGTTTCATGCACATCCTCACCGCAAATATCGAGGCCCAAGATTGAAATCGGCAAATGCCGCCCGCCCTTGTAAAACGGCAAAAGTTCGTGCCGACGGATGATTTTGCCCCGTCCAATTCCGTTGCAATCGTGCAAAACAATGTCAAACGCCTCAATCTCGGGATGCTTGGCCAGAAACGCCTCCGCCTCAGCGACAGTTGATCCTGACGGGCTCGTCATATCGGTCATGTCATCTTCTCAAATAATTCGGAAACCACTTCATCAAACGCCGCGATCAGACGGTCCACCTGCCGGTTTTTGGTGGCGGGGCTGATCAGCATCATGTTGTGAAACGGTGCAATCAAACACCCACGGTTCAGCAACGCCACATGCAACGCCCCCTCCACCTCAGGCACATGTGCCAATGCTGCATCGCGCCCATTGCACAAGGGCCCAGGCGCACAGATCTCCTCTACCCGTGCGCCGACCTGCACCACATGCCAAGGGGCTTTTTTCGCCTTGATCACCGCGGAAAGGCCACCCACCAACCGCTTGGCCAGCTTTTCCATATGAGCATAGGCCTTTTCGGTCATCACTTCGGCCAGCGTCGCCTTCAAACAGGCAAACTGCATCGGATTGGCTGACAGCGTCGTCCCCATTCCCGAATGCCCCGACTCGCGCTTGGCATTCACCGCCAGATACCGCGCCGCGATCCGGTCCGTCATGCCCCAAACCGCAGTCGGCATCCCCCCCGCCACGCATTTGCCCACCACAAACATATCAGGCTGCAACCCATGCACGCGTGTGTATCCGCCAAGTCCGGTGGAAATCGTATGCGTCTCGTCCATGATCAACAGCGCGCCGTGTTTCGTGGCAAGTTCCCGCAACCCATCGTGAAACCCGGCGTCCGGCAAAACCATGCAGGAATTGGTCATCACAGGTTCGGTCAGTATCGCCGCCACATCGCCCACCGCCAAAGCCGCCTTAACCCCGGCCAGATCGTTGAACTCGCAACACACGGCAGACAAAGATAAATCCGCAAACTGCCCCAACAACCCCGGCCTTGTAACCGTCCGCCCGGCCTCGATCGTCACCATCGCCTCGTCCACCGTGCCATGGTAGCAACCGTTGAACACCAAAATCTTAGGCCGCCCCGTCACCGCCCGCGCCACCCGGATGGAAAAACGGTTGGCGTCGGTTGCCGTGGTCGCAATCTGCCAACGAAAATCGCCAAACTGCGCACACAGAAGCGCCCCCACCTCCATCGCCTCAACCGTCGGCAACATATAGGTCAATCCAGCACCCGCTTGGCTGACAATCGCGCGCACCACCGGTTTCGGCGAATGGCCAAACATGCTGCCCGTATCGCCAAGGCAGAAATCATCTACCTCGAACCCGTCAATATCCGTCAATCGCGCACCCTTGGCCTGCGCCACCAGCATCGGGAACGGCATTGGCCAATCCTTCATCCAATGCATCGGAACCCCGTCGAGGTAAGCCGCAGCCCCCGCCCTAAGCGCGCCCGCAGACTTAGGCCGCCCCTGCGCATAACGCACTGCCTCCCGCGCTCGAAGCACGCTCAAACGGTCCCGCCGCACCCCAGCAATATTACCCTGCGCCATCTCACTTCCCTCAAATCCACGGCGCTTATGCCCGATAATTTGATCAAAAGAAAGCGCTACCCTACCGGCTTTTTCTGTTTCCAAATATCCCCGCCGGAGGCATCCAACCTAAACACCGAAGCGCGCTGCGCGGAAGTATTGATACGAAAAGATAATTTCAGCCAATCCGCACTTCAATCATTCGTGGCCCAGACAGGCCTGATAAAAGGGCCGCCCGCAACGCATCCGGATCATTGGCAACAGACACAAACGGCAAATCGCACGCCGCCGCAAACGGTGCCATCTTCAAAGGCGACGGATCGCAGCCGATCACCTGCGCGCCCACCGCCGCCATGCCCTCGGCAATCTCGCGAAAGCCCGCGTTGTTCCAAACGATAAAGCTGATGTTCAACCCCTCATCCACCGCTGTGCGCAACTCGCCCGGTGAAAACTGCAATCCGCCATCACGGATTAAACACACCCCCGGCACGCCCGGTCCCGCCATGGCCGCGCCGACCGCAGCACCGGGGCCATAGCCAAGCG
>JACMNW010000251.1 GCA_014378345.1 Pseudorhodobacter sp.
CTGTTGGCGACGATGCCGGATGCACAGGCGGTGATCTGCGTATCTGATCTATCTGCCTTTGGTGCCTTGACCGAATGCCAACGACGCGGCGTTGCTGTGCCAGGGCAGATCAGTATTGCAGGCTTTGGCGATTACGAGATTGGATCAGTCTCTGTTCCAGCACTTTCCACCATCAATCCCTTTCCACGTCAGATTGGCGCGCGCACTGCCGCCCTGATCCTGGATGTGCTGGACGGGCGTCAGACAACGCTCGCCCTTGTCCAAATCTGCCCCGATCTGCTGATCCGGGAAAGCAGCGTCTAGACATCCAGCCAGCGCCCCTCAGCCGAGGAACGCTGGATCGTTTCGACCAAAGTCTGGATGCGCAGGCCCTTGCGGAAGTTGAACGGTTCGGCCGCCCCCGCAATGGCGTTGACGTAGCGTGCCACTTCAATCGCTTTCAGGTCATTGAAGCCGATCTGGTGACCTGCTGCCACGCAGAAAAGGCCATAA
Source organism: Pseudorhodobacter sp. (assembly GCA_014378345.1). Classification (GTDB taxonomy): domain Bacteria; phylum Pseudomonadota; class Alphaproteobacteria; order Rhodobacterales; family Rhodobacteraceae; genus JACMNW01. The sequence continues at coordinate 493 of JACMNW010000251.1, forward strand.
GGAGCGTGGTCCGGACCCGCCTCGATCCGACGAAAGCCCTGGCGGCCTTTCGCATCACTGGTTGAGAAATAATGCAGCACGTTGAAGTGTTCCTGACTGAAAGCCAGCGAGCCTTTGGAACCATAAATTTCAAAGTCGTGCTGCATCTTGCGACCGGTTGAAATCCAGTTGCCTTCGATGGATCCGGTCGCCCCATTTTCGAACCGCAGGAATGCGCGACCCAGATCATCGACCTCAACGGACTTGCGGCCACCTTTGCCGTCGGGGCGTTCCGCAATAAGAGTGACACAATCGCCCATTACGCGGGTGATTGGACCGACCAGATATTCCGCCGTGGCCAAGGCATGAGAGCCGATGTCGGCCAGCGCACCACCGCCCGCTGGATCGTGCCGGAAGGTATAGGGGCCATTCGCATCAACCATGTAATCTTCAGCGTGAATACCGCGATAGCCGCGGATTTCGCCCAACTCTCCGGCGGCAATCATCTTACGTGCCAAGCCGAACATCGGGTTGCACAGGTAGTTGAAGCCAACTTGCGTTTTCACGCCTGCGGATTCCGCAGCCAAGGCCATCTCAAGCGCGTCAGCGGCCAGAGGAGCCAACGGCTTTTCGCAATAGACATGCTTGCCTGCGGCAATCGCCTCCAGCGACATCACCTTATGCAGGGCATTTGGCGCCGTGATAGAGACCATGTCGATGCTCTTGTCCGCGATGATGTCGCGCCAGTTCGTCGTATGGCTGGCAAAGCCAAAGGCGCGGGCGGCGCGGGCCGCACTTTCTTCAGTCACATCGGCCACGGTGACCAGTTCCAGATCATAGGGCAGGTCGAACACGCGGGGTGCGCTGGCAAATCCGAAGGCATGTGCCTTGCCCATGAAGCCGGTCCCGATCAGGCCGATGCGAAGTTTTGGTTTGGTCATAGGTGCCCCCTGTTCTGTATCGCATTGGGAACAGTCGAAGGGGGCATCCTGTCAAGCATTCCGCATCGCGAGATGAGGGTTCTTCGTCATCCTACCGGTCCTGCTGGCCATGCGGGCCGGGACAAGCTAGGGTTTGATCACATTAGATTGAGGTTGTGCGACATGAACCGGATGGATGGCAAGGTCTGCGTGGTGACTGGGGCGACGCAGGGGCTGGGGATGGCCATTGCGCGCCGTCTGGCGGCAGCTGGGGCGCAAGGCGTAGTGGTGACAGGGCGAAACTTGCGGCGGGGTGAGGCCGTGGCGAAGGCCTTGACCGCAGATTTCGGGGTTGAGGCGCGGTTCATCCGGGCTGACTTTTCCCGCGTCGATGATTGCCGTCACGCCATTGCCGAGACGGAACGGATGTTCGGTCGTATTGACGTCCTGGTGAATGCGGGTGCCTCAACTGACCGGGGCACGATTCTGGACACCTCGCCCGAGCAGTTTGACCGCATCTTCAACACCAACGTGCGCGGCCCGTATTTCCTGATGCAGGAAGCGATCAAGCTGATGATCCGGCAGGGCACTGAAGGGGCAATCTGCAACATTGGTTCTATTTCCGCGCTTTCGGGTCAGCCTTTCATCAACGCTTATTGTGCCTCGAAGGGCGCCTTGACGACCTTGACCGCCAACACCGCGTTTTCCGTCATGGCCAATCGTATTCGGGTTAACCAGTTGAACGTGGGCTGGATGGCCTCGGACCATGAACGAGAGATTCAGATTGCCCAGTTCGGCGACGTGGGTTGGGAAGCCAAAGCTGGAGAAAAGCTGCCATTCGGACGGCTGGTTGACCCGGAAGAGGCGGCGCGGGCGGTGAACTTCCTTGTGTCTGCCGATGCTGGTTTGATGACTGGGGCCATCGTGAACTATGACCAGTCGGTATGGGGTGCGGTGGCCGGTGGGATGCCCGTGCCTGATGGCCCAATGCGTCTGACTTGACGGCGATCATATTTACATTTCAGAATACCAGACTATGTTAGTCCGATGCTCTATGGAAAATGTCGCCATGACGTCGCCGGTGCCCAGCAGTTTCGATCCGACCGGACAACACGAGGCCCTGCCGCGTGCCGTCAGTTTTCTGAAAGTCCTGGGTCATGAAGGACGATTGGAGATTCTGTGCTATCTGATCGACGGTGAGCGCAGCGTGGGCGAGTTGATTGAGGCGATCGGAGCGTCGCAACCCGCCGTGTCACAGCAGTTGATGCGCCTGCGGGCCGAAGGCTTGGTCAAGACCGAACGGCACGGCAAGAGCGTGCTTTACTCGATTGCCCGGCCAGAGATTGCCAAGGTCGTCTCTGCCCTGCGGGATGCATTCTGCACCGTTCCGTAATGGCCAACTGCGCCGCCGCCGTGGCCGTTTTGGCATCGCCAGTGTCGATCTAACGCGCAGCGCCTTTCGCAACCACCGTCGCAGTAACGGCCCTGAGGGCGGCCTCTGCTTCCGCCCACAGGGCGTCAGTCTTCTGGCTGACAAGTTGTGCGGCGGCCGTCGTGTCACCCGCGCGGCACAGACCTTCGGCTTCGGCAAAGTGCTTGTGCAAGGCCACGGTGCCCACCATGGCTGAGGCCCCGGCGCCTTCGTGGCAGACGGACATCAGATCGGGTGACCCTTCTTGCGCGCACGCGATGCGTAACCTTTCCCGCAGATCGGCAAAATCGGACGTATAGCGCGCAATCATCCGCGCAAGGCCCGCGGCGCCAAGGCCCTCGCGCAAGTCATCCAACCGCTCCATGTTCAGCGCGCCGGGCGATTGACCGGGCGACGTGTGCTGTTCCTGCTGTGCTGCTACAAGGGCCGCGCGCAGTTCGCGCACCGTGATCGGCTTGGTCAGGCAACCATCCATACCCGCTTCCTTGAACCGCGCCAGATCGGCGGGCAGGGAATGGGCCGTGACCGCGACGATGCGACTTTGGGTGGATTGACCCTCCATCCGTATCAATGAGGTGGCTGTAAGCCCGTCCATCAGCGGCATCGAAATATCCATCAGGATCACGTCGAAATGGTGGGCGCGCGCCAATTCCATGCCCTTGC
>JACMNW010000252.1 GCA_014378345.1 Pseudorhodobacter sp.
CCACGGCGGTGCCATCCGACGGCCCCGGTTCCATCGAAGTTTCCACCCCAAAGTCTCTGAAATAGCCCATCTCTTTCGCCACCTAACAGGGATAGGCGCATTAGAAATTGCCGCTGCGGGCTGCGAGGTTCGCCTCGGCACCGGGCAGATTGCGTTGGCGATGGACTCTGCAGGACTGGACTGGGCCCGCGCCCGCACCACCGATATGCAACGGCGCGGCATCGATTCAGAGAAATTTATCTCGCCTGACGCGCTGCACCGATTGTTGCCGGGCCTTAGTGAAACAGCACTTGGCGGCCTGATCTCGCGTAGGGACGAGCATGCCAACCCAGCGATGGCTTGCCGCGCGTTTCTTGACGCGGCCACGTTGGCCGGGGCGCGTGATGGAAATCTTTGTCGTCAGCGGCGCGATTTAACTCACGATTTCTTTTCTTTATAGCCTGGTGATTTCGGCGGTCGAACGGCTCCTGAATGCCCATCAGACCCATCGCCACGCATGACCTGTATCCCGGAGCCAACCATGCCTCCCGGCCTTATAGGCCGCCAACCACCTGCCATCGCCACCAGCGGTCTGCGCAAAAGTTCTTCGGGCTTGGCAAGTTGAATGTGATGTAACCCAACGATCACGACTGCAGCCCGCAAAAAAATAAGCGCCTGCCCGGGCTTACTACATACCCCTTACAGCCCCAAACACCAGCGCATCACGGCCTTTTGGGCGTGCAGGCGGTTCTCTGCCTCGTCGAACACCACCGAATGCGGTCCGTCCATGACGGCGCTGGTCGCCTCGTCGTTCCGGTGTGCGGGCAGGCAGTGCATGAACAGCGCGTCGGGTTTGGCCTGTGCCATCAGCGTCTCGTTCACTTGGTAGCCGCGCAGCTGGTTGTGGCGGCGTTCCTTGGCGGATTCGGGATCGTGCATCGACACCCAGGTATCCGTCACCACCAGATCCGCGCCCTGCACGGCATGCGCAGGGTCACGGTCCATCGTGATGCGAACCCCCTTTTCGCGGGCAAAGCGAATTGCGGTCGCTTCGGGTTCCAGCGTTTCGGGGCCGGTGAAGGTGAAATCAAAGCCGAACTGCCCTGCGGCATGGATAAACGAGGTGCAGACATTGTTGCCGTCGCCCGCCCAGACCACCTTTTTGCCAGCGATAGGCCCGCGATGTTCTTCATAGGTCATGACATCGGCCATGATCTGGCAGGGATGGCTGCGGTTGGTCAATCCGTTGATCACCGGCACCGTGGCATATTCCGCCATTTCCAGCAGGGTTTGCTCTTCGAACGTGCGGATCATGATCAGATCGACATAGCGGCTGAGAACCCGCGCCGTATCGGCAATCGTCTCGCCATGGCCAAGCTGCATTTCCTTGCCTGACAATACCATGGTCTGCCCGCCCAGCTGCCGCACACCGACATCGAACGACACGCGGGTGCGGGTAGAGGGTTTTTCGAAAATCAGCGCCACCATGCGGCCGCTGAGCGGCTGATCATCATCGGGAGTGCCCTTTGGGCGGTCCTTGCGGGCTGTTTTCATGGCATGGGCCGAATTCATCATGCTGCGCAGATCAGCAGCGGATGTGGTGTGGATATCGAGGAAATTCATCATGTGTTTGTCTTTCTGACCCAGCGCCGGGGCTGTCTGCCCCGGACCCCGAGAGTATTTTTACGAAAAAGAAGCCGGGGCGGAATGGAAGTTTATCACCAACACAGGATCACAATCTTTGCTTCTGCGGATGGCGACATCACGACAGCCTGCTCGTCGGTGACAGCGCACTGCACGCTCATCATCCAGGTCAGGATCGATCACCACATCCTTAGCCCCGCGTGCCATCTGCGTTTGGGCATAAAGCCGCAGGATGGCGGCGCCATGTCCTTGGCCCAGCATATCGGGCGGGCCCGCGCATATATCGACCAAGTGGCTGCCCTGCGGTCTGTCCTTGAATTGCGGCGCGCCCCACACTTGGCACGGATAGGATTGCAGATAAACAAAAGCACAAGGGCCAAGCAGGCCAATTTGCTGCTCCACCAAAGGATCATCCAAATCCTCGGTCACCGGTGCCAATTCTACCGCCGGATCGCCCCACCACTGCCGCAAGTGGGGCGTCGCCAACCAATCCGCCATCATTGGCAGATCACCAGCCGGAAAAGCGCGCAAGGCGTAAGCGTCAGGCATTATTAGCCACATCACTTGCAGCCCTGTCCAGCCGCGCCAGCGCCTCAGTAATATCGGCATCGGGAATGTTCAACGCGGGCAAAAGACGGATCACGTTATCGGCGGCGGCGACTGTCAGCAAATGCTGCGCGTAGCCAGCCTTTACCACATCGGTATTCAGGCTGCGGCATTTCAGGCCAAGGATCAGCCCCTGACCCCGCACCGCCTCGAACACCTTTGGATGCATGGCCACCAGCCCTTCCAGCCCTTGGCGAAACAGCGCGCCCTTGCGTACCACTTCGGCCAGAAACGCATCATTACTGATCATTTCCACCACTGCAGCCCCCACCGCGCAGCCCAGCGGGTTGCCGCCATAGGTTGACCCATGCGAACCCGCCACCATGCCCGCCGCAGCAGCTTCGGTGGCCAACAGAGCACCTAGTGGAAAGCCGCCACCAATGCCTTTGGCCACCATCATGATGTCAGGTTCCACCCCCGACCATTCATGCGCGAACAGCCGCCCCGTGCGGCCCATGCCGCATTGCACTTCGTCGAGAATCATCAGAGTGCCGGTTTCATCACAGACATCGCGCAAGCCTTTCAGACAGGCATCGGGCATCACCCGAATGCCGCCTTCGCCTTGCACGGGTTCCACCAACACGGCGCAGGTCTGGTCGGTGATGGCGCTGCGCAAAGCATCATGGTCGCCCCACGGCAGGCTGCGAAAGCCCGGCATCAAGGGACCAAACCCTTTGACCATCTTTTCCGACCCAGCCGCTGCAATCGCCCCGGTTGACCGGCCATGAAAAGCACCCTCGAAGGTAATTATCTCCACCCGGTCAGGCCGCCCGTGATGATACCAGTATTTGCGCGCCATCTTGATCGCCAATTCGCAGGCCTCGGTGCCGGAATTGGTGAAAAACACAGTTTGCGCAAAGGTCTGCTCCACCAGCAAATTTGCCAGCCGTTCCTGTTCGGGAATGCGGTAGAGATTGGACACATGCCACAATTTGCCCGCCTGTTCGGTCAGCACTTTCACAAGCGCCGGATGTGCATGGCCCAGCGCATTGACCGCAATTCCCGCGCCCAGATCAAGATATTTGCTGCCATCTTCGGCCGTAAGCCATGATCCGGCACCTGACACAAAAGCCATCGGCGCACGGTTGTAGGTGGGCAAAACAGACGGGATCATCGGGGGCGGTCCTTATACCAAAGCCAAGACCTGCCAAAGGCAGTGGGGCATGTCAACGCAAGCGGGTGGAATTTTTACGCGAGATGCGCGGGATCAGTCGTCAGACGCGGGTTAGCGTTGACGTCGCGGGCGCGAAAACTGACGGGTCCGGGTGACCATCTGGGGTGGGGTAGCACAGGGCAAATGCTTTGCTAGCAGATTTGTCTGTTCGCTGCTTTGCCGCCTTTTCTGGCTTACTTGGGGGCGTAGGTATTCCCGGGCACAATAAATAACGTTTCTTTGAGCCGGGCTATATCGGCCAATCTTTCACTTCGGACGAAGTTGTAAATTCACCAAGCGAATGGGCCGAGCTACCGTATTGCAAAGAAGGTGAGCAGATCAAATGTTGGAGCTGGACCAGCCTTGCTTCCAGTGGGTTTGGGCTACGACGGCCCGTTGTCAGTTCTTTCGTTAGAGGTGACCGCCACAGCTCGCCATTTGTCGACAAGGTCTGCCAATTTTTACCTTGATGTTGGTCGAGCCGTTTGGCGCGGCAGATGCCAGCATTCGACAATAGAACTTCTATCCCTTGAACCTGCGGCATCACACTTGTATCTACCCCCCCCGCACGGATAGTA
>JACMNW010000253.1 GCA_014378345.1 Pseudorhodobacter sp.
CGAAATCGCAGATGTCGATCATTTCCTGCACTTCGCCTAAGCCTTCAGAGGTGATTTTCCCTGCCTCCAGCGTAACAACTGCCCCCAGTTCGGCTTTGGCGCCGCGCAGTTCTTCGCCAAGCAGGCGCACCAGCTCGCCGCGCCGGGGGGCGGGAACATCGCGCCAAAGCTTGAAGGCCGATACACTCGCCGCAATAATCCCCGGCATATCGGCGAGTTGGGTTTCACCAATGCGCGCCACTTCGGCGCCATCAATCGGCGAATGCACGGGCAGGGTGCCGCCTGTCAGGTCGGCTTGCGTCAGGCCAGCGGCCTTTAGGGTTTCGGCGTGGGTCATGGTCATTCTCCTGTAACGTGGCGGCGTTGATCATCCATGCCCATGGAAATCAGGAACGGGGCCAGTTGCTGTGCGGTTTGGAAATCGGATTTGGACGCCATGCCTTGCCAGTTTGCAATGATCAAGGATTGCGCGGTGGCTCCGCCCAGCGTGGTGCCGGGGCCGGTGATGATGAACAAATCCGGGGCGAATTCGCGGGCGGCCACGGTGATGGCATGGGTGAAATCGTAGGGTTCGGTGACCTGATGGCCAAGGGTATAGGCCCATAGGGCGGCGGTATCGGTGGCATGGGGCCACCAAATGGCACCGCGCCCATCGATCAGCGGGTGTTTGGGTTGCGCAAAAAGGTTGGCGGAAAGCTGCGCGCGACCAATCGCCGCAACTGGGGCTTGAAGCGCAGTATGAAAAGCCGCGTGGTTGGCAAGGCGCATTGGAAAGCGGGCTTGGGCTTGGGGAACGGCGGCCTCAAACGCGGTCAGACCCGCGTCATTCCCTGCCAGAACCAACATGCCGCCCAGATCTATCGACAGGGCAAGGATATGGTCCGGGCGGGTGTTAATCTCTGTCATCAGCGCCAGAAGGGCGGTTTTCTGGGCGGGGTTATTCTGCCACGTGTCATCCATGAATGGGTGGATCAACTGCCCGCCGATCAGGTGTTGCTGCATCAGGCTGCCCATGGTGTTCACCACCTCAAAGCCGTTCTGTGCCGATAGCGCCCCGGCGCAAGCAAGGGCCGAATACCAGCCCATCGAATTGCCGGTAACTGCCAGAATTTCAATGTCTTGCAGCGCTGCAAAATCGGCAATCGTTGCGGCGTAGATCAAGGCCGATGCATTGTCGCCGCGTGTATTTTTGGCCACGGAATAGGTGGCGGCACCGTCAAGGGCGGTCAGGGTTTCTTGCCCTGATGCGCTGCGGCGCGCGTCGAAATCAGCCAGCAATGCGCGGTTTTTGAAATGCCGCGCAAGGGTACCAAGCTCGGCCTTGCCGTAGGTGCCACGACCGGGGCAGATGACGACTGCTGTCTTCATTTGGCCACCAAAGCGGTTGCGGCGGAGACGATATCACCCGCCGACGGCATGGTGACAGCATAGGCAGGGCCGGTGGCGATGAAGCTGTCTTTTGCGGTCAGGCGGGCCGTTGGCACGTCACACCGTTCTGTGAATAATGCCATCAGTGCCTCTGCCACGCCGCCGGACTGGCGGGTTTCATCGACAATCAGGATGTGGCGGCAACCCTTGGTGGCCGCAATCAGCGCATCTGCAGGCAGTGGCGACAGCCAGCGCATATCGACGATGCGGGTTTTGATGCCAGCGGCGGCAAGTCGGGGCAGGGCTTGGTGGGACAGGTAATTGCCATTGGCGAAGGTGACGATTGCC
>JACMNW010000254.1 GCA_014378345.1 Pseudorhodobacter sp.
ATCACCGGGCTGTTTGGTGCGATTCCCGGCATTGGGCCAACCATTCAGGAATGGCTGTTGGGCGGACCTGCTGTTGATAACGCCACGCTGAACCGTTTCTTCAGCCTGCACTACCTGTTGCCGTTCGTGATAGCTGGTCTGGTGATCGTGCACATCTGGGCGTTCCATACCACAGGCAACAACAACCCAACCGGTGTTGAAGTCCGCCGCACGTCCAAGGATGAAGCGGACCGCGATACACTGCCATTCTGGCCTTATTTCGTGATCAAAGACCTGTTCGCGCTTGCAGTCATATTGGCGGTTTTCTTTGCCATTGTTGGCTTTATGCCAAACTATCTGGGTCACCCCGACAACTATCTAGAAGCAAACCCGCTATCCACGCCCAAACATATTGTGCCAGAATGGTATTTCTTGCCGTTCTACGCCATTCTTCGCGCCTTCACTGCGGATGTTTGGGTTGTGCAGATCGCGCACTTTGTCAGCTTCGGCATCATCGACGCAAAGTTCTTTGGCGTGCTTGCGATGTTTGGTGCGATTGCGGTAATGGCCATGGTGCCTTGGCTTGATACATCTTCCGTCCGTTCTGGCCGATATCGCCCCATGTTCAAATGGTGGTTCGCCCTGCTGTGCATCGATTTCATGGTGCTGATGTGGGTTGGGGCAATGCCTGCCGAAGAACCCTATGCCACGATATCGCTTATCGCGTCGGCCTATTGGTTTGGCTATTTCCTGATCATCCTGCCACTGCTGGGCGTGATCGAAAAGCCCACCTTACAGCCAGCCACGATTGAAGCCGATTTCAAAGCGCACTACGTCGCCGTCGCCCCGGCAGAGTGAGAAAGACATGACGAATATGTTCCGCAACATCACTGCTTGTGCCGTGTCCGCGCTTGCTCTTTCCGCAGGGTCCATCCTTGCTGAAGGCGTTGAGACGCATGTCGAGGATGTGACCTTCGCCCATGAAGGCCCCTTCGGCAAATTTGATCAAAATCAGCTGCAACGGGGTTTGCAGCTGTACACAGAAGTATGCGCCTCTTGCCACGGCCTGCGCTACGTGCCGATCCGGGCATTGGCCGATCCGGGTGGTCCTCAATTGCCCGAAGATCAGGTGCGCGCCTATGCCACTGCATTCCCGATCAACGATGAAGACAGCAATCGCCAGCTTTACGATATCGACAAGGGCGAATTTCGCACTCTTATTCCGTCCGACCATTTTCCTGTCGTGAAATCGGCTGCCGCACCTGATCTTAGCCTTATGGCCAAAGGTCGGGCCGGCTTTCATGGGCCATATGGCAGCGGGGTCAACCAATTGCTGCAAGGGACCGGCGGACCAGAATATATCTATTCGATCCTGACCGGCTATGAGGACCCGCCAGCCTGTGCACCCGAAGATACCGAGGGCTACTACAACAAGGCTTTCCCGAATGGTGGCATTCCGGAAGCCTGTAAAGACGAAGCGGGTCATTCCACCGTGCCCGGATCGTGGATCGCGATGCCACCGCCTCTGTCGGATGACCTTGTGACTTATGCCGATGGTACGGCCGCCACTGTGCCGAATATGGCGATGGATGCCGCGTCTTTCCTGATGTGGACAGCCGAGCCAAAGCTGATGGCGCGCAAGGAAACCGGTTTTGTGGCTGTGGTGTTTTTAGGCCTTTTGTCTGTGCTTTTGTATCTGACCAACAAGCGGCTTTGGTCGGGCATCAAAGGCAAAAAGAAACACGCCTGATCATCCTTCACTGCACAAAGAACGCCCGGGCAAATCGCCCGGTCGTTTTTTCATTTATTTGAGATCAAGTGCTGGTGCGGCTTCATCTTTTGACCGCCACAAGGAATAGAACACCCCCACGGCAAGGATGGCGAACGTGATGCCAAGTGACCAGCTTGCCGGGAACTTTTCCCAATCCATCAGTTCGGCCACAAAGACCTTGGACCCGATGAAAACCAAAAGGATCGCCAGCGCGTATTTCAGATAGTGGAAACGGTACAACACGGCGGCCAATGCAAAGTACAAGGCGCGCAGGCCAAGGATGGCGAAGATGTTCGACGTGTAGACGATATAGGGATCCGTCGTAATCGCAAACACGGCAGGAACGCTATCAACCGCAAACACCAGATCGGCAATCTCGATCAGGATCAGCGCCAGAAACAGCGGCGTCATATAGCGCAGGGTTTTGCCGGTTGTCGGATCGGCTTGTTGCACAAAGAAATTGTTGCCACGCAGGTCTTCGGTCACCCGAAAGCGTTTGCGCATGAATTTCAGCACCAGATTGGCGTTCAGATCCATTTCCTTATCGTCCGTTACCAGCATTTTGATGCCGGTAAAGATCAGGAAGGCGGCAAAGATAAACAGCACCCAGCTGTATTCGGCCACCAAAGTAGCGCCCAGGCCGATCATCAAGCCACGCAGCACGATCACGCCCAAGATGCCCCAGAACAGCACGCGGTGTTGGTATTGGCGCGGAATGGCGAAATAGCTGAAAATCAGGGCGATGACGAACACGTTGTCCAGCGCCAAGGTCTTTTCGACGACAAAAGCCGTCATGTATTCGGCGGCGGTCTGGCTGCCGAACTGCCACCAGATGAAGCCGCCAAAGGTCACCCCAAGGGTGATGTAGAGCCCGGAAAGTTTCAGGCTTTCTGCGACGCCAATTTCTTGGTCGGTTTTGTGAAGTATGCCAAGGTCGAAGGCCAGCAGGGCCACAACGATGCCAATGAAAGAGAACCACAGCCAAAGCGGGGTTCCAAGGAACAAGGTATAAAGCAGGGTATCCATTTGCAGCCTCTTGTTGTTGAGGAGCGCGCTTGGAACTGGCCTGACAGATGGTCCGGGCTGGCACCGAGCACGCTCGATGCGGTCCGACATCACGACAATAGCGTCGTCAGAGGGGCCCGGTCCGCACCCACTATTTGGGTTTGCTCGGAACCCTTCGCAAGGGGGCTGTAAAAAAATTCACGAATGCGTGACAGGGGTTACGTCAGCGGCAAGCAGGGCGGCAAGGCCAGCGCGGTAATCTGGGTAAATCAGGGTGATGCCCAGGTCAGATTTGATTTTGTCATTCCGCACCCGTTTGGATTCAGCGTAAAAGCTGCGTGCCATTGGCGTCATCACCGCACCGTCGTGGTCGACAGCGGGGGGCAACGGCAGGCCCAGCAACGTTGCCGCGTGGCCAATCACATCTTGCGGCGGGGCGGGATCATCGTCGCAGACGTTGTAAATTGCCGCGGGGTGGGGCTGCCGGATGGAGGCTGCAAGCACTTGGGCGATATCATCCACATGCACGCGGCTGAAGACCTGCCCCGGCTTGATGATACGCCGGGCGGTGCCGTCGCGCACCTTTTCAAACGGCCCGCGGCCGGGGCCATAGGTGCCAGCCAGCCGGAAAATATGCAACGGCAGTCCCAGCGCTTGCCATTCATGTTCCGCCACCACGCGCTGGCGGCCACGGTCTGTGCCGGGCGTTAAGGGCGTATCTTCGTCCACCCAGCCGCCCGCATGATCGCCGTAAACACCCGTGGTGGACAGATAGCCCACCCACGCAGCGCTTGATGCAGCAATTTCCGCAGCATGCTTGGCAAGAACCGGATCGCCCACAGGGCCTGGCGCGATGGAGGACAAAATATGTGTCGCGCGCGCCAATGCGGGGGCCAGACTTTCACCCGGCCAAAGCAAGGGTTCAACCCCTTGGGCCCGCAGCCGTACCACCCCTTGCGCATCGCGCGTGGTGCCGATGATCTGCCAGCCTTGCGGGATCAACACCCGGGCAAGCGCAGATGCCGAATAGCCGTGGCCAAGGGAAAGCAGGGTGTTCGTCATGGCGGCAGTATTCCCTTGCCCTGCTGCACTGTGCAAGCCGTTGATTGCGCGTATTGCGCTGTCACGGAATTGTTGGCTGGCGGGTCTATCCGGGCGGGGCTTGATCCTTCCCTGTGCATTGGTGCATTGTGGGCGATCTTTGATAGAAAGCTGCCATGACATTTTCCGACCACACAATAACGATCCTTTCGCCAAAGCCCTTGGCGCACGAAAATTTCACCGATGCGGAAGCCGCAGTTGACCGCTTGCAGGTGATGTATGACCAAAGTACGGAATTTCTGTCGCATCACTTTAGTGATGCCGTGCAAGGCCACAAACCCGCATCGCGCGTGCGGGCGTTTTACCCCGAAATTCGGCTGATCACGACCAGTTATGCCAAAACGGATTCGCGGCTTAGTTATGGCCATGTGGCGGGGCCGGGCGTGTATTCCACCACCGTCACGCGGCCTGATTTGTTTCGCAATTACCTGATTCAGCAGATCACCCTGTTGATGCAAAACCACAGCGTTGCCGTAACGATTGGCGCGTCTGAAACACCTATTCCGGTGCATTTCGCAGTGGCCGGCAATCCGGCGGTGACTATTCCGCAAGAAGGTGTGCTCGATTTTTCCCTGCGCGACGTGTTTGATGTGCCGGATTTGGCGACCACGAATGATGATATCGTCAACGGTGTGCGGCTGAAAAACCCTGACGGGTCGGCCCCTTTGGCACCCTTCACGGCCCAGCGGGTGGATTATTCGCTGGCCCGCCTAAGCCATTACACCGCGACGGAACCAAAGCATTTTCAGAACCATGTGCTGTTCACCAACTATCAGTTCTATGTTGATGAGTTTGAAGCTTACGCGCGGGTGGCCCTAGCGGATCCATCCAAAGGCTACACCGCGTTTGTGGCAACCGGGAACCATGAAATCACCGGCCCTGATCAGGTTTTGCCGCATTCTGACAAGACCCCGCAAATGCCGACCTTTCACCTGAAACGCGCCGATGGGCAGGGCATCACGCTGGTCAACATCGGGGTGGGCCCAAGCAATGCGAAAACCGCAACAGACCATATTGCTGTACTGCGCCCGCATGCGTGGCTGATGGTGGGGCACTGCGCTGGGTTGCGAAACGGCCAAAGCCTTGGCGATTTCGTGCTGGCCCATGCCTATCTGCGCGAAGATCACGTCTTGGATGCCGATTTGCCGGTTTGGGTGCCAATTCCCGCGTTGGCGGAAATTCAGATCGCGTTGGAAGAAGCGGTCGAAGAAGTGACGCAGCTGGAAGGGTATGAGTTAAAGCGCATCATGCGCACAGGCACAGTGGCCACGATCGACAACCGAAATTGGGAATTGCGTGATCACTCCGGGCCGGTGCAGCGTTTATCGCAATCCCGCGCCATCGCGCTGGACATGGAAAGTGCCACCATTGCCGCCAACGGCTTTCGGTTTCGGGTACCCTACGGCACGCTTTTATGTGTCTCCGACAAGCCGTTGCACGGCGAATTGAAACTGCCGGGCATGGCAAGCGCGTTCTACAAAACGCAAGTGGCGCGGCATTTGCAGATTGGCATTCGCGCGATGGAACGATTAAGTGAAATGCCGCTGGAACGCCTGCACAGCCGAAAGTTGCGCAGTTTTGAAGAAACCGCCTTCTTGTAATAAGGCGAAAACCCGCAGATTTGGGCCAAAACTGGCGGAATCTGCTTGATTTGCAGCCCGAAACCTAGTGTAGCGGGTGGTGTCGCCCTGAACGGGCAGAAACAGACCCCGGTACCAAGAACGGGGCCAAGAAATGGGAGACATGCTATGTCCAAACCGATGACCAAGACCCAGTTGATTGCTGCCGTAGCCGATGCCATGGGTGCAGATAAGAAAACCGCTGGCGCAGCACTTGATGCAATCGCTGCCGTGGTCACACGCGAAGTTGCAGGCGGCGGCACCGTTGTTGTGCCCGGCCTTGGCAAAGTTGCCTGCCGCGAACGCCCGGAACGCATGGTGCGCAACCCTGCCACCGGCGAGTCGATGTCCAAAGCTGCAGATCGCCAGGTAAAATTCGCGATCGCGAAGTCGCTGAAAGACAGCGTAAACTGATTATTCCTTGGGTCGCTTGCGACTCGGGCTAATGTTTGAAAGGGTCGCGGTGACAGGCGACCCTTTTTATATCCAGAGGCACCAATGGCAGGCGCAGTAGCACTCGGCGGCGTGTTCTTTCGGTGCAAAGACCCGGACAGCTTGGCTGCATGGTATAGCGACCATCTTGGTGTCACCTGCGGCGGGACGCCCTGGCAGCAACAAGCCGGGCCGCTTGTCTTCGCCCCGTTTCCCGCCACGTCCGACTATTTTCCGGCGGACCGCCAATGGATGGTGAATTTTCGGATGGTTGATCTGACCGCCGTGATTGCGCCCTTGCGTACAGGCGGTATCGCAGTAGAAACCCGCGCCGATTGGGATGGTGAATGGGGCTACTTTGCCCACATTCACGACCCCGAAGGTAACCCACTTGAACTATGGCAAGCCCCCACACCTTGAAAATGGATTTGCGGTCACTTTTGATGGGTGTCAGCTTTTCGCTGATGTGGTCATCGGCTTTTGCCACGGCACGCATCATTGTGGCCACAGCACCGCCGCTGCACGCGCTTGCGCTGCGGTTTCTAATCTCGGGGCTGATCGCGGTGATTATAGCACGCCTGATGGGCCAGACATGGCATCTGACCCGCGCGCAGTGGCGGGCGACAATGATATTCGGGCTGTGCCAGAACGGCATTTATCTGGGCCTGAACTTTGTGGCTATGAAATCGGTCGAGGCATCGCTTGCCGCGATAATAGCATCCACCATGCCGCTTTTGGTGGCGGCACTTGGGTGGTTGGCGTTTGGCGATAAGGTGCGGCCATTGGGCTTGGTTGGGTTATTGGCAGGCGTAATGGGCGTCAGCATCATCATGGGCGCGCGGTTTGGGGGCGGGGTTGATTTGATGGGCGTAGCCCTTTGCGGCATTGGCGCGTTAGCGTTGGCGGTGGCGACATTGACGCTGCGCGGGGCCACAAGCGGTGGCAATTTGCTGATGGTGGTGGGCTTGCAGATGCTGGTTGGCGCGGTGCTGTTGGGTGTGGCGGCCGTAACGTTTGAGGTGCCGTATGTAAGGCTGTCGACGACGTTGATTTTGGCATTTATCTATCAGATGTTTGTGCCGGGACTGCTTGCCACGATGATCTGGTTTTCGCTGGTGGGCAGGATTGGCGCGGTGCGTGCTTCCAGCTTTCATTTTCTGAACCCGTTCTTTGGCGTGGCGGTGGCGGCCCTGCTGCTGGGTGAGGCTATTCGCCCATTGGATATTGTGGGCGTTGGGGTGATCATGGCAGGCATCCTTGCGGTGCAGCTTTCAAAGGCTCGCCTGTAATATTGCCGAACATTTGGTAACACACATTCACGGAAGGTTTTGGTGACAGCGCACCTCCCTTGCCGCAGGGTCACGGCGAAACGGAGCGTGGCCCAAATGGACCTGATCTTTGCCTATCTTGCGGGGCTGCTGACCCTTATCAACCCCTGCGTTCTGCCGGTGTTGCCTATTGTGTTGACCACTGCTCTGCAAGCTCACCGGCTTGGGCCAGTGGCTTTGGCGGCAGGCATGTCTTTGGCCTTTGTGACGCTTGGCCTTGGCGTGGCGACGCTGGGCCGCAGTCTGGGGCTAAGTTCTGAAAGCCTGGCGCAGGGCGCTGCGATTTTGATGATCGGCTTTGGACTTGTGCTGTTGGTGCCGCGCCTGAATTCTGGCTTTGCGCTGGCCACGGGTGGCATGGCGGCGCGGGCAGATGCCGGGATCGACCGGGTGGATCGGTCTGGACTTGGCGGGCAATTTCTTGGCGGCGCACTTTTGGGTGCGGTCTGGAGCCCCTGCGTTGGCCCCACATTGGGCGGCGCGATATCACTGGCCAGCCAAGGGCAAAACTTGGCTTGGGCAGGCACCATCATGCTGGCCTTCGCGATGGGCGTATCAACTGTGATCCTGGCGCTTGGCTACGGCGCACGCGCCGCCGTGCAGCGCCGCCGTGCCCTGATGCGAAAAATCGCTGACAAAGCAAAGCCCGTGATGGGCATTGTGTTTATTGCCGTCGGCCTGATGCTTTTGTTCCGCATCAACCTAATTGTCGAAGGCTGGCTGCTGGGCGTTATGCCCTACTGGCTGCAAGACTTTACCGTATCCATCTGACCAAGAGGTATCCCCATGCAACGTCGTGATTTTCTGCTTCTTTCCGCTGCCATATCGCTTGCTGCCCCGATGGCGATGGCGGCCCCTGTTAACATTTACTCGCCGGAACTGGTGGCGTCTGAACTGGCCGCCGGCAAAACCGTGGTGCTGGATTTCACTGCCAGCTGGTGCATCAGCTGCCTGTCGCAGGGCCGCGCGATCCAAGCACTGCGCGATGCAAACCCGGCCTATGACAAGACAATTACTGTGGTTGATCTGGATTGGGATACCTACAAGCGAACGGATATCGCCAACAAATATGGTGTCACCGACCGGGGATCATTGGTGTTTCTGCGCGGCAACAAGGTTATCGCGCAGACCTATTCGCATTCGTCAAAGGCCGAATTGATGGCGCTGTTTGATCAAGCTGCCGCTGCGGCCTGATCCATCATCGCCTTGTCCGACGTCATGGTGCGCGCAACCGATGCGCGCGCGCCGCAGCGTGCGACCCAGTCCCGGATGGCAGGGTCATCGGGCGTTGCGTCTTTGAACCACGCATAGGGTGATTGCACCAACAGATCTGCGGCTGAATAGCTATCGCCCAGCAGGTAAGGGCCGGTTTGCAACGCAACACTTATCTTGGACGTAAGTTCAGTTACCCCCCGGAATGTGCGGGCAAGCGACGGTTGGCTTAGACCCAACGCTTCCATTCCGGCGAGGAACTGGAAGCCACGCTGCAGCGCTGTGTGCTGCTCTACAATCAACAGCTTCCGCAATCAGCATTGGGCACGAAGACACCCTTGCAGGCGATGAAGGACTGGCACAATCTTAAGCCGGAGTTGTTCAGAAAACAGCCATATCACCTTCCGGGATGTGACAGGTAAATTACAGATTTCCAGCGTAGCGACGGGTCTCAACCGCAGTGACCTGTGCCGCGACAAAATCGCGTTCCCGCTCAGATTGTTGGATAACGATTGCCAAGGCATCTTCACCCATGACGCGCTTGAGGAAATCTGACTGCTTGCCCAACTCAATCGCTTGGTCAATCGTGCGCGGAATCGGGTCAGCATCGACCAACTTGCAGGCATCGCCCAGAGTGGCGGGGCCTTTTGGCATCAAGCCCGCTTCGTTGCCATCAAGTCCCGCAGCCAGTTCACAAGCAAGCAGATAGTAGGGATTGCAATCAGCCGCACCATCGCGCTTTTCAATGCGCACCGCATTGTCACTGCCTTCAAGAATACGCAGCGCAACAGTACGGTTATCATACCCCCAAGCGGTATTTATCGGGCAAAACATGCCTGGACGACGGCGGCGATAGGCGTTGGGCGTGGTTGACGCCGCAATCGACATTTCTGCCATACGGCTCTGCAGACCAGCAAGAAATGAATATCCGATTTTGTTCAACTTGCCGTTTTCAGCAAATGCATTTTTCCCGTCCGTCCACAGCGAGTAATGCGTGTGGAAACCGCTGCCGGATTTGTCAATAAACGGCTTGGCCATGAAGGTCGCAAGATAGCCTTCCCGGCGGGCAATGTCTTTGATGATATTCCGGAACAAAATAACCCGATCTGCACCGACAAGTGCACGATCGTAGCGCATGTTAACCTCGACTTGGCCAGGGGCATATTCCGGATTCGACTGCTCAATCGGGATGCCAATCGCGGTCAGATGGTTGCGGATCGGCCCCAGAACGTGATCAAGTTCAGCCGAGCGATTGATGCTATAGACGTCGATCTCGGTCTGCTTTGGCAGTTTCGTAACCGGGTCAAGCAGGTAGAACTCTAGTTCTGTTCCTACAAATGGGTCAAATCCCATGGCCTCTGCTCTG
Organism: Pseudorhodobacter sp.; assembly: GCA_014378345.1. Lineage (GTDB taxonomy): Bacteria > Pseudomonadota > Alphaproteobacteria > Rhodobacterales > Rhodobacteraceae > JACMNW01. Next base: position 9,814 of record JACMNW010000254.1, read on the forward strand.
GCAACCTGGCGCACGAGCGCATTGCGCGGATCAATCGGGATAGGTTGATGATCCATGCTTTCGGTATAGGCCAGACAGATGGCCACACCCGGCTCCCATGGGCATGCGACGGGGGCTTCAATCGGATACATATGCATGTCTGGATAGCCGTTATCCATATTGCAGAAAGGGGTATCCCAGATATCGCAGGTCATATCCATGGCGAACATTGCGGTGATGATACCCACGCCATTTTCACAGGCATTTTTCCAATGTTGGGCGGGAATACGCTTGCCCCGCATCAGCCCATTCAAATCGCCAAACCCAAGGGAAACAGTGTGCGTCCCCTCGGGTAGAGCAAACACTGGCTTCGGCTTTTGATTTGTCGCGCTCATTATCTTACTCTCCAAGAATAGCGTAAGGGTGATCTGGCTTTGCTGAATCACCCTTACTCCAGGATCAATTAAGTATTTTTCCAAGATTTTCATAAGTTTCTGGTTTGTTGGTCTTAAGCCAGTTGGCAAAAACCATACCCAGAACAATCAGCCCCGCAATCACCAGCGGGAAGGATTTTACGATGGGAGATTCTGTCCCTGCGACATATTCGATATTGGACACCAGCAAATAGAGGCAGCCAGATAGCGCAATCACCGAAAATCCCGGTGCAGCCGCCCGGCGCCAAACGCTGACGCCCCGGTCTTCCTTAGCAAAAAATATAATCACAGAGGCAGAGACAAGGATCTGAATCATCAAAATCCCGATTGCGGTGAAGCCCGACGCCCAGCCAACGATCAGTACCGGATCAAGCGCAGACAACCCCAGCGCTGTCAGCATGGCCACCAACAAGATCAACTGAAACAGACCGGCCGTATGGGGTGAATTGTGCTCATTATGGGTCGCAGACAAGCTTTTATGCAGCAGGCCTTCACGGCTGACCACGAAAAAATAGCGGTTGACCGTATTGTGAAACGATAACACGCAAGCAAACAGGCTGGTGATCAACAAGATTTGGAGCATCACCCCAAAGGTTGAACCCAAGAGTCCTTCGACCTGTACCTGAAACAGACCGGTAAAATCATTGGTCGCAGCCGCCACAATATTCGAAGGACCGTAGGCCAATGCGATAATCCAAGTTGAAAAGGCGTAGAAGACGGCAATGAGCGTCACGGCCAAGAAGGTCGCTCGCGGAATTGTCTTGCGCGGCTCGCGGGCTTCTTCGCCGAAGATCGCAGTGGCCTCAAACCCGATAAAGGCAGAAACGATGAAGACCAACGCTACACCAAGGTTGCCCGAGTTAACTGAAGCTGGCCCAAACGGTGCGAGTGAGATGCCTTCAGGTCCGCCACCGTTCAGCAACACAGCCAGGCCCAAGACGGTCAGGATAGCCACTTCGGCAATCATCAACACGCCCAGCACCCGGCCAGACAATTCAATCGCGCGACGACCAGTGGTAAACACCGCCAGATGCAGCGCGATACAGCACAACCACCACGGTACATCCGCCCCAATCCATTGCAGCAAAAACGCATTGGCAAATACGCCAAACAGGGCCGTCGCCATCAGTTCTACCGACAGATAGGTTGCGATTGAGGCCAGCGCACTGCCAACACCCAATGGTTTGCCGAGACCTGCCGAGACATAGGGGTAAAAGGATACCGCCCCACCGATATGGCTGCTCATTGCGGTGAAACCGACGCTGAATAAAACATACATAAGACCGACCAGAATAAAGGTAAGCGGCACTCCGGTGCCATTTCCAAAGGCGAAGGCATAGGGCGTAACTCCAACGACCACAGCTAAAGGTGCGGCGGCTGCCATGACGAAA
>JACMNW010000255.1 GCA_014378345.1 Pseudorhodobacter sp.
AAGGCCCGGTTGCCTTGTCCAATCCCCTCAGAAAGCCACCCGTCGGTGCCCGCCGCCCGTTCCGCGTCCCGCAATCCGGACCCGCTGTCAGATCGAGTGCCGCAGCACTGTCACGCACCGACCGGGTCAGGACGTGATCGGAATCCAGTCCGCCGGCGATTTCGTCCCACCATGGCCCCAAAGGATTGAGCCCGACCGAGGGTTTGAAGCCGAACACTCCGCAGCACGCGGCAGGGGTGCGGATGGATCCGCCAAGATCGGTGCCATGCGCCATGGGGACCATTCCGCTGGCAACGGCAGCACCAGCGCCACCGCTCGAACCACCGACGGTAACACCAGTGTTCCAGGGGTTCCGGCATGGTCCATAAGCCAAGGGCTCAGTCGTGAAATCGCCGGCGAACTCGGGCGTATTCGTCGTGCCCAAAACGACAAGTCCCCCCTCGCGCCAACGACGCACCATCGTGCTGTCGCCTTTGGGCTGCGCCGTCGCAAAAAAGCGCGAGGCGAAACGGGTGGGCAACACCGACGAATACAGGTTCACGTCCTTCAACAGAAACGGCACGCCCCAAAGTGGCCCCGCCTGTTCGGGACGGCTCCGGTCCATCTCGTCCGCCTCGGTCCGTGCCGTCTCGAACCGCTCGGCAACGACCGCATTCAGGGTCGGATTTTGCCGCTCGATGCTGCCAATCGCAGCATCTATCGCCTCGCGGACGGAAAGGTCGCGCCGCGCGATCCGGGCCGCCAGATCCAGTGCATCAGTTTGGAATTGTGTGCTCATCGGGTGTTCTGCCATTGAAAGGAGGGCCGTACGACATCGGTAGGGAATTGCGATCACCTTGCGTCAAGGAGCGCAGAAACGGAAGGGCGCGCCGGTCGGAGGTATCGCATGGTCGGGCAATTGCCCAGGTCCGAACGCATTAAGGCCGTCGCTGACCATTCACGCATAACGCTTCCCACCGGCAGGTCGCCTCTGTGCAGAGCTCTAATCTTCCTTCTCTGTCGTGAAAGTCAGCGGATAGCCCCTTTGGCGCCCGCGTTCGGTCGCCTCGGTGGCTTTGGTCTCAGCCACCTCCTTGGTGTAAACCGCTACCACGCACGCACCCCTGCGGTGCGCTGTCAGCATAACGCCAAGGGATTCACTTTCGTTCATTCGGAAGACAGCCTTAAGGACGGCGACGACAAAGTCGCGTGGCGTGAAGTCGTCGTTCAACAGGATCACCTTGTAGAGGTGCGGCCGGTCAGCTTTCGGCCTCACGACTGCTTTGGGTTTGAGATCCACATCGCTCATGTCTCGATCCATTCGCTGATCGGCCCGATGGAGGCCTCAAGCCATGCCCGCCGCTGGGTTATGAAGTGAAGGACCGGAAGCTGATCGAGAATCCCGATGCCGCCCACGTCCGCTGGGTGTTCGCCCGGTTCATCGAGATCGGCTCGGGCACGGAACTGGCGCGCGAACTGGCCGACCAGGGCGTTACCTCCGCCCGTGGCCACCGCATCGACAAAAAGTTCATCTATCGGATGCTGAACAATCGGGTCTACCTCGGCGAGGCCGTGCACAAGGGGACCAGCTATCCCGGCGAGCACAAGGCCATCATCGACCGTGATACGTGGGACAAGGTCCATGCCATCCTGACCGAAAGCCCGCGCAAACGCGCCGCCAACACCCGGGCCGAAACGCCAGCCTTGCTGAAGGGACTGATCTACGGCCCCGACGGTGCTGCCTTCTCGCCCACCCACACCCGCAAGGGCGGCCGGCTCTACTGCTACTATGTCAGCCAGTCCGTGCTGAAACACGGTGCGGGGTCGTGCCCCGTCAGTCGTGTGCCCGCGGGCGAAATCGAAACCGCCGTCATCGATCAGTTGCGCGCAGTGTTTCGCCAACCCGAAATCGTATCGGGAACTTGGAAGGCGGCGCGGGGACAAGATGGCGATGTCACCGAGGCGGAGGCGCGCGAGGCGCTGACCCGGCTTGACCCGCTATGGAATGAAATGTTCCCCGCCGAGCAGGCGCGGATCGTGGCGCTGCTGGTGGAGCGAGTTGATATAGGGACAGAGGGTCTCAGGGTCCGGCTCCGGGTGGACGGTCTCAGCGGGCTGGCCAACGAGATGATGACTCGCAAATCGGAGATCGCTGCATGAGCCGCACCGTGCCGATCCCCGAGACCGTTGTCGTGCAGGTGCCGTTCCAGTTCGTCAAACGCGGCGGGCGCAAGGAAATGGTGATGCCGGCTGGCACTGTGGCGCGATGCGTTCAGCCGGACAGCACGCTGGTCAAGGCGCTGGCGCGGGCGTTCCGCTGGAAGCGCATGCTGGAGTCAGGGGAGTTCGCGACCATTGGGGATCTGGCGGCGCAGGAGCGGATTGCGGCGTCCTACATGACGCGGGTCATGCGACTGACCCTGCTGGCGCCAGAAATCGTGGAGAAGATTGTGGAAGGGCTGGGCGACGGATTGGGCCTTGCGGCGCTGCTAGAGCCGTTTCCGTTGGAGTGGCCGGAGCAGCATATCCATCTTGGCTGATCGACACGAACGGCCCAAACCAGCCGGTCGTGCTTGAATGCGCGTTGCGTTGTTCATCTCCAGACCGGACGTCCATGTGTACCGCCACATTTTCTTTGGTGCATTGTATCGCCAGAACCCTCCAGTCCTGGCTGTCTCTGGTTGTAGTGTCCCGCTCGGGCTACGCCATCCCGGCGTTCTATCACCCGCGACGCTTTCTCATCCAGATTGATGGACTCGCATCCTTATCGTCGCGCTACACTCGGTCTCATTGCGACTTTTCGTTCTTTGGACTGTTGTGGGCAACTGCTGCGATTGGGTTGGCGCAGACCGACTTATCCCGCGTGTTCCGGTCACGCCTCCAGCACGGCCCTGATCTTGTGGGCCATGTCGGCCAAGCGATAGGGCTTGGTCAGCAGTTGAACGCCTTGGTCCAGACGACCGTCATGGGTGATCTCGGCGTGTGAATAGCCCGAGGTGTAGAGTACCTTCAGATCCGGGCGGATGGCGAGGGCCCCGGTCACCAGCTCGGGGCCGCTCATGTCGCCGGGCATGACGATATCGGTGAACAGCAGGTCAATTCCCCGCTTCTGCCGCATAATGATCAGGGCGGCAGAGCCCGCCGCTGCCGAACTGACGCGGTAGCCCAGTTGCGTCAACTGGGTGACGACGTTGTCGCGCAGCATGTCGTCATCTTCCACCACCAGAACACATTCGGTGCCGCCCGGGGTTGCCTCAACGGACGCACGCGCGATCTCGGTGGAGCGGTCGGCGATGGAGCGGGGGAAGTAGAGTTGTACCGACGTCCCTTCGCCTTCTGTCGAATGGATCTGCGCAAAGCCTAGGGATTGCCGGACGAAGCCGTAAACCATGCTGAGCCCCAGCCCGCTGCCCTTGCCAATATTTTTTGTGGTGAAGAAGCGTTCAAAAGCGCGGGCTATCGTCTGTGCGTCCATGCCGACCCCGGTATCGGAGACGGAAATACAGACATAGTCACCCGGGATGGCTTCCGGGATGCCTTGCACCATCGTGGGCTCTATGTGGCGATTTTCGGCGCGGATCACCAGCTGGCCGCCTTCAGGCATAGCGTCGCGGGCGTTGACGGCGATGTTCAAGAGCGCGGTTTCCAACTGCGTGGGGTCAACCTCGACAAGCCAGACGTCCTTGGCGGATGAGATGTCGATGGCGATGGACTCGGGCAGGGCCCGCTTCAACCACTCGGTCAAGGTGTCCAATTGCCGCGACACCTCGACTACTTTGGGGTCAAGGGGTTGTCGGCGGGCAAAGGACAGAAGGCGGCTGATCATGTCGGCGCCGCGTAAAGCTGCCGAGATGGCCGTTTCCGCGAGGTTCTTCAGTTTGGGTTGATCGGTTAGCCGGTCTGACAGCAATTTCACACTGCCAAGGATCACGGTCAACAGGTTGTTGAAATCATGTGCCACGCCGCCGGTCAGATGGCCGATGACCTCCAACTGCTGGGATTGGTGCAGACGGGCGGTCATCGCGCGACGCTCTGTCACGTCTTCGATGCCGCCGAGCATACGGATCACTGCGCCTTTGTCATCGCGGATCATCTTGGCGCGATCCACCACTTTGGCATAGCTGCCATCCGCGCGGGCGAGGCGATATTCCGTGACGCATTGCGGTGCATTCGACCTGCGGGCGTCGGCCTCGGTTTGCAGAAAGCGGTCCAGATCGTCGGGGTGAATGAGCGCTTGCCAGCCCTTGACCGTCGGGACGCCCCTGGATGGATCATAGCCCAGGATCAGATGGAAGTTCTCGTTGAACCAGATGGTACCGGTGACGAAATCTGCGTCCCAGACAATCTCGTTGGTGGCTTCTGCCAGCCGGTGGAACCGCTCTTGCGCCAGACTCATCTCTTCCACGGCCATTCGCCGCCGTGTGACATCACGCTCGACCGCAACGAAATGGGTGCAGCGGCCGATGTCATCGAAGATCGGAGAGATGTCTATTTCGACCCAGTATTCAGTGCCGTCCTTGCGGTAGTTCCGCAGTTCGGCTTGAACGGGCTCACCGCGTGAAAGTGTCTCGCCAATCCGCTTCAGTTCCGCCTTGTCCGTCATTGGCCCTTGCATGATGCTTGGCGACTTGCCCAGCACCTCTTCCACGGAATAGCCGGTCAGGCGGGTGAAGGCGTCATTGGCATAGACGGTGTGCGCGGCCTGCGGATGGGAGGAGTCTCCCACTTCAGCGATGATCAGCACATCATTCTGCCGTGCGATCGCCGTCTCCAGCATGCGCAGATGTGCGGCCCGGGCGCGTTCTTCGGTGATGTCGCGAAAATGCATCGCCACACCATTGGGAATGGGATAGGAGTTGGCTTCAACCCAAAGCCCGGTTTTGCGCAACAGCGACGTAAAGCGCACCGAACTGGTGCCCTCCAGCGCCCGCGACAGGCCAGCGGCCATTTGATACATCGCGGGATTGCCGGGCACGTCCGGCTGGGGCAAGGGAATGAACTCTCCAATTTGGCGCTGGCCAAGCCGGACGGCTTCGGCGTTTGCGTAAGTGACGCGCCTGGACCGGTCAATCGTCATGAAGGCGTCGCTGATGTTTTCCAGCGTTGTTGCCAGTCTGACGGACAAGGCATCGGCCCGGTCCTGATTGAACTTGCCGCGACGCGTCTGGATCAGCGTCAGGCCGACCAGAGCGGCGGTCAGAAGGCCAAACAGCAACGTCATATTCTGCAACAGGGTGCGACGGCTGACGATATAGGCTTCACTTGGCCAGATCGTCAGCGACCAGCTTTGCCCGAAGACATTCATCACCTTAGAACTCTGCAACCGGTTGCCCGGCTCCACGGCGTGGGGCATCGTTCCGGCAAGGATGGAATAGCCGTTGAGGATGACGAATTCAAAACCGGGCGAAATCGTCGCTTGCGCAGCCTTTTGCAGGTCTGAGTCTTTCAGACTGGCCATGACATAGCCGCGCAACGTGCCAGCATCGTAGATCGGCGCGATGATGTAGGTGCCCGGCACGC
>JACMNW010000256.1 GCA_014378345.1 Pseudorhodobacter sp.
CTGGCCGTGGAGCCCTGCGGCACGACGCTGGAGGCGCTGCTGAAGCGTGAAGCGGGAACGCGCGTGACGATGATTGACCCAAATGTTCGACCTACTTTTGTGCAGGACCGGGCCGCCTACACCGCGCGGATTGATCGCATGATCGGGCTGTCCGATATTGTAAAATTGTCGGATGAAGACAGTGAATGGCTGTATGGCAGCACCGAGCCACAGGCCATTCTGGCCAAAGGCGCCAAGGTTGTGCTGGTGACTGAAGGGGCAAAAGGTGCCACGGCCTACACGGCGCGCGGGTCGGTGCAGGTGGAGGCGCCTAAAATCACCGTGGCCGATACGGTCGGTGCTGGCGACACGTTCAATGCGGGCTTCCTTGCATCGCTGGATCGGGACGGCCTGTTGTCAAAGGGGCAGGTCACCAATCTGTCCGATGACGCCCTGCGCGCAGCGCTGTCGCTTGGCACCCGTGCGGCGGCGATTACATGTTCGCGCCCCGGTGCAAACCCGCCTTGGGCCAAAGAATTGTGAAAGCCCTGAACCCATGAGAGCCCTGATCCAGCGGGTCAGTGAAGCCTCTGTTCGGGTTGATGGGGATATCGTTGGTCAAATCGGCCCCGGCCTGTTGATCTTGGTCTGTGCAATGGTGGGCGATACGGATGCGCAGGCGCAGGCATTGGCGTCCAAGATTGCCAAGCTGCGGATATTTCGCGATGAGGCGGGTAAAATGAACCTGTCGGTGAAAGATACGGGTGGGGCCGCATTGATTGTCAGCCAGTTCACTCTTGCCGCCGATCTGCGCGGCAATCGGCCGGGCTTTTCCAGCGCCGCCGGCCCCGATGAGGGACGACGGATTTATGAGCATTTTACCGCCCTTGTCGCCGACGAAGGGATTGCCACGGCAAACGGCATCTTTGGCGCGGACATGGCGGTTAGCCTGATTAACGACGGTCCGGTGACGATCTGGATGGATACTGCCGCCACCACTTAAACGCCGCCCTTACTCTGCCCATTCCCATGGGGTGGTAAACTGCCCCAGCAAGGCGTTGACGGCAACATCTTCAACCACGCCTGATTTGTGCAGCTGCGCTGTAAGCCCGCGCTTTTTATCCTCGATCACGCGCTGCACTTCGGCGGGCAAACCTGCATCGGCCAGGGCGGCATTGTAGACACGGGTAATGGCTTTGCGGCGAAGATCGGGTTTGAAGATTTTGCCGACGGCGGTTTTGGGCAGTTCAGGGATCAACTCAATATATTTTGGAATTGCTGCGCGCTCTTCAATATGGCCGCGCGCATAGTCCATCAAGTCATCAACGCTGGTATCCGCCCCTTTGACCAATTCGACATAGGCGCAAGGCAATTCGCCTGCATGAGCATCAGGCTGCCCGATGGCACCGACAAAGGCCACACTGGGATGATGCATCAAGGCTTCTTCAATGACGGCAGGATCAATATTATGGCCGCCGCGAATGATCAGATCTTTCGCTCGCCCGGTGATGAACAGATAGCCGTCCGCATCAAGACGGCCCAGATCGCCCGTGCGCAGATAGCGGTTTTCGACGTAAAGGCCCTTGTTCTTGTCAGCGTCGGTGTAGGTTGAGCCGACAAAAACGCCGGGGTTATAAACGCAAATTTCGCCCACCTCATCCACAGTGCAGTTTTTGGTCACAGCGCCCGCCGCATCCAGATGCAGAATGCGCACATCGCAATGCGGGGCTACAAGGCCCACGGACCCGCTTTTCTTCACGCCATTCGGCGGCGAGCATGACACGATGCAGGTGCACTCGGTCAGACCGTAACCTTCGATCACCTGCACGCCGGTTGCCTTTTCAAACCTTGTGTATAGTTCCAGCGGCAACGACGATGATCCCGAAAATGCGCCGCGCAGGGACGATATATTGGCATTTATCGGGCGCTGCATCAGGGCCGCAAGTGCTGTGGGCACGGTGATGACCTGGGTTACACGCCAGCGTTCGATCAGTTTCCAAAAATTATCAAACACCCCTTCGCCGCGGTACCCCGCCGGGGTGGGGTAGATGACATGTGCCCCGCTCATGATCATTGACATCAACACGGGGTATGCTGCTAGAACGTGAAACAGCGGCAACGGGCAGATGACCACATCATCAGCGCTGAAAATCAGCTCGCTTCCCGTCCAACCGTTGAAGACCATTCCAGAAACCCGGTGCTGCGCCACTTTTGGCACGCCGGTGGTGCCACCAGTGTGGAAATAGGCGGCAACACGGTCCGTCAGCCCATCGGGGAAGCTCAGTTTATCTGCTGGCTGGCGCGCCAGTTCCGCGTTGAAATTCTTGACCGCCGCCGCGTGCTGCACCGGATTTTTCGGCCGTACCAGTGGCACAATCCACGATTTCGGCGGCGCGAGGTATCGGTTGAGATCAACCTCCAATACCGTTTTCACGTTCGGGGCCAGACGCACCGCTTCGGCCACGCGCTGCGCCAGTTCGGTTTTCGGAAAGGATCGCAGTGTGACCACAACCTTCGCTTTCGTCTCGCGCAGGATCGATGCGATCTGGTCCGGTTCCATCAACGGGTTGATCGGGTTCACAATTCCGGCCACAGCGCCGCCCAAAAGCGTGATTACCGTTTCCATGCAGTTGGGCAAAACGTAAGCCACCACCTCTGTCTCACCAACCCCAAGTGACCGGAACAGATTGGCCGCCTGTGTCACGCGGGCGTGCAACGCATTCCATGACAACGTCTCAGCGCTATCAGTAGGGCCGGCGGTCAACTGAAAAGATACCGCGTTTTTCGGGCCATGCGCCGCTTTGGTGCGGCTGATCAATTGGTAAATGGTTTTGGCCACATCCAGCGTGTCCCAAGCGCCCTGAGCCTCGATTGCTAGCACAGTTTCGCGGGTTGCGAAGTTCAACATAGGTATCCTTCCCAAAATCCTGCGTTTTAGCCCGCAGGTATTTTCTCCGCCGTCAGGATGGATTGGAATGGGATTTGAGACAAGCGTTGCTTAGGGGCGCAACGCCACGTCAATTTTTTATGGCTATCCCCACCCAAGGGGGAAAAATTGCAAAACTTTCCCCTACATTTGCCCGTCGGTAAATTGCAGCCGGGCAAGGCGGGCATAAAGCCCCCCTTCCCCCACCAGCGCGTCATGCGTTCCGGTGGCCACGATGCGCCCCTGATCAAACACAAATATTCGGTCGGCGCGTTTCACCGTGGCCAGCCTGTGCGCCACCACCAGCGTCGTGCGCCCTTTGGACAGTGCCTCTACCGCCGCCTGCACATCGCGTTCGCTTTCGGCATCCAAGGCGCTCGTCGCCTCATCCAGCAGCAAAACCGCCGCATCGCGCAAAATAGCCCGCGCAATCGCCACCCGCTGCTTTTGCCCACCCGACAGCATCACACCTCGCTCGCCCAGCCAAGTGTCATAGCCTTCGGGAAGCGCCGCCAGAAACCCATGCGCCGACGCCGCAACCGCTGCCGCCTCGACCTCCGCGTCCGTGGCCTCCGGCCGCCCGAAGCGAATGTTTTCGCGGGCCGACATGGCAAAAATGACCGGGTCTTGCGGCACCATGGCGATGGCGCGGCGAAAATCATCCCGCGCCATATCGCACAGATCAAAACCGTCTAACCGCACCACGCCCGATTGTGGATCATAGAACCGCATGATCAGCTGCAGAATTGTGGTTTTGCCCGCACCAGACGGCCCCACAAGTGCCACGGTTTCACCGGGGTTTACCGCCAAGCTAACCCCGTCCAGCGCAGAAATACTTGGCCGCATCGGATAGTTAAACCGCACATCCTGAAACTCAATCGCGCCTTTTACGGGCCGCGCCAACGCCTTAGGTACCTTAGGGTCGCGCACGGAATCTGTGGTACCCAGCAGTTCAACCAAGCGTTCCGTCGCGCCTGCCGCGCGCTGCAATTCGCCCCAAATCTCTGACAGGGCCCCAACTGCGCCCGCCACCATCACCGCATAAATCAGAAATTGCACCAATTCGCCGGGCGTCATCGTGCCCGCCCGCACATCGCGCGCGCCGATCCACAAAACGCCGACAATCCC
>JACMNW010000257.1 GCA_014378345.1 Pseudorhodobacter sp.
TAACATTGTATCAGCCCTTCAGGGTCATCTGAGGAATTTCATCAAGCGTTTGGTTTATGGTTCGCAAAACCAACGCAGTGAGATCGGCGTTCTGTTTTCCAGCGTCACAAGCCTGCATTGAACTTGCCATGACCATCATCACAACAAACGATGCATGGGCTGCGTACCGATCAATGACATCAGTCAAAGGCAGGCCACTGCTGATAGAAAAGACGGTGGTAAGATTGCGAACAAGCGCAATTTCCATCTGTCCCACGATGACGGCGATTTCAGGTTTGCGCAGGGAAACCGCCGTGATTTCCGCCCAAAGCCGCCCTTCGCCATTGCAAAGGCTGTCTTCAACATGGCGCTTAATGGTTTGACGCAACCGGCCCATAGGGTTTGGCGACACAAGGATATCTGAAAAATCGCGTTCAAGATCGGTAAGATCACCGGTGATCAGGGCTTCGACAATGGCCGCCTTAGAGGGGAAGTAACGGTAGAAGTTACCAACGCTCATCCCTGCTTCGCGGGCTAAATCCTGCATCGACGCGCCATCAAAGCCCTTTTCCATGAACGCACGGCGGACCGACGCCAAAATCATGGCGCTGCGCAGATCAGCCGGGGCGATAGGGGCAGTCATCGTGGGCAGGATCCTTCAGTGTGCCGCACAACGGCAAGAATGAACGTTCATTCATGCATTTGGTCGAGCTTACCCAAAGGTCAAGAGCGCTAATGCCGCAGTTGCAAGATATCCACAGAAAATTGAGCGCAGATTTGCAAAACGCAAATTTTTGCGCCTAAATTATGGGCGGAATGCGATGGGGTCTACACTGACTCGGACGATCGCGCCCAAAGGTTCACGTCCTCTTCCGACGAGATTTGATCGATCTGGGCAAGCTCCGCATCTGTGAAATCAAGGTTTTTGATCGCACCGGCGCAATCCACCACTTGCTCGGGCTTGGAAGCACCGATCAGGGCCGTGGTAATCATGCCGCCGCGCAGCACCCATGCCAAGGCCATTTGCGCAAGGGTTTGGCCGCGCGATGTGGCCATCGCATCCAGCGCGCGGACCGATTCGATGGCGCGCGGTGTTATGACCGCCGGATCAAGGCTTTTTCCTTGCGACGCGCGGCTGCCTTCGGGGATGCCGCTTAAATATTTGCGGGTAAGGATGCCTTGAGCCAAGGGGGTGAAGGCGATGGAGCCTACGCCAAGATCAGCAAGCGTTTCACGCAAGCCATCTTTTTCGACCCAGCGGTTCAAAATATTATAACTGGGCTGGTGGATCAGGCAGGGTGTACCCAGAGATTTCAGGATCGCCACGGCTTCGCGGGTTTTTTCGGAATTATAGCTGGAAAGGCCGACATATTGCGCGCGGCCCGACCGTACGATGTGATCCAGCGCACCCATGGTTTCTTCCAAGGGCGTGTCGGGATCAAAGCGGTGGGAATAGAAGATATCGACGTAATCAAGGCCCATGCGTTTAAGCGATTGGTCACAAGACGCGATCAAGTACTTGCGCGACCCCCATTCGCCGTAGGGGCCATTCCACATGTGGTAGCCGGCTTTCGACGAAATGATCAGCTCATCGCGCAAATCTTTGAAATCGGTTTTCAGGATGTCGCCAAAGGCGGATTCGGCGCTGCCTGCAGGGGGGCCGTAATTGTTCGCCAGATCGAAATGGGTGATGCCGTGATCGAACGCCGCGTGGCAGATCGCGCGCTTGGTATCGTGCGGGGTGTCATGGCCAAAATTGTGCCACAGGCCCAGCGAAATGGCGGGCAGCATCAGGCCGGACCGGCCGGTGCGGCGGTAAGTCATGCGGTCATAGCGATTATCGGCGGGGTGATAGGTCATGGCTTTGGCCCTTATGGCGGCGGGGTGAATGGCCCACCGCTTTATGAGTATTTAGACGAAAAAGAAGCTGCAAGATCAGATGAAACGGTTCCACAGGTTTTCGAGGCGCTCCTGTTTGCCGGAACGGGGGTGTGGGTTGGTGTTTTTGGCCAAGACATCGGCTGCGATGATTTCCAGTGATGAGGTGAGCATCGCTTTGTTCGCGGGCTTGTCCCAGCCAGCATAGCGCTCTGCCCGGTTGGCTTCCATGCTGCCGTCTTCCAGCAAGGCGGCGGCGGATTTCATCGCACGTGCACAGGTATCCATGCCACCAACATGGGCGAGGATCAGATCGGCGGGATCAAGGCTTTGACGTCGCACTTTGGCATCAAAATTGGTGCCGCCGGTGGTATATCCACCCGCGCGCAGTATCTCGTAGAAGGCGACAGCCTTTTCGGCGTGGTTATTGGGGAACTGGTCGGTATCCCAGCCGGATTGGTAATCATTGCGGTTCATGTCGATGGAACCGAAAATGCCAAGGGATGCTGCGAGGGCAATTTCATGCTCGAAGCTGTGGCCCGCCAGGATGGCGTGGCCTTGTTCGATGTTTACCTGCACCTCTTTCTCTAGGCCAAAGCGTTTGAGGAAGCCGTACACGGTCGCCACGTCATAATCATATTGGTGCTTGGAGGGTTCCTGCGGTTTCGGCTCGATCAGGATCGCGCCCTTGAAACCCATCTTGTATTTGTATTCGACGACCATCGACAGAAAGCGGCCCGCCTGTTCGGATTCGCGACTGAGGTCGGTGTTCAGCAACGTCTCATAGCCTTCACGGCCACCCCAAAGAACATAGTTCGACCCGCCCAGTTTCATCGTCGCATCCATGCAGGATTTCACGGTTGCGGCGGCGTAGGCGAACACCTCTGGATCGGGGTTGGTGGCGGCACCCGACATCCAGCGTTTGTGCGAAAACAGATTTGCGGTGCCCCACAGCAGTCTGGTTTTGTGGTTGGTTTGTTTGGTCCCTAAGTAATCAACGATTTCTTCAAGATTGCGTTTGCTTTCCGCAAAGGTAGCGCCTTCGGGGCGGGCATCGGCATCGTGAAAGCAATAGAACGGCGCGCCGAGGATATCGAACATCTCGAACGCGACATCGGCCTTCATTTTTGCAAGCGCCATGGTATCGCCGAACCATGGCCGATCAAACGTCTGGCCGCCGAACGGGTCACCGCCCGGCCAAGCGAAGGAATGCCAATAAGCCACGGCAAAGCGCATGTGATCTTCCATGCGTTTGCCCATGATCACTTCATCAGGGTTGTAATGCCGGAAAGCGTATTCGTTTGTGGAGGCCGGGCCTTCGTATCTGACGGCGGGAATGTCTTTGAAAAAATCGGTCATAGCAGATCCTTGATGGCAGATTGGGCAGCGCGAAAGCGGGCATGACCCGCATCAAAAGCTGCAAGAAGGGCCGGATTAGGGTCGATTTGGCGCGCGATGCCGGGCAGCGTGGCGATTTCGGCACCCGCCCCCGTGGCGGCCATTAGACCAAGGCGAGCCGCGCCAAAAGCACGGCCAAAATCACCGGCAACGGGCACTGAAACGGTGCAGTTCAGCGCAGTGACAATGGCAGACAGCCAATAGTCAGA
>JACMNW010000258.1 GCA_014378345.1 Pseudorhodobacter sp.
CACCATGTGGCCCAAAAGTTCAAGAGCACCCATTGGCCCTTGTATTCGGCCAGCATGCGCGGCGCGTCTTCCTCGTCCACCACGCCAATTTCGGGCAATGCCAGCGGGGCCGCACCAAACGCCACCCGGCGCATATCGCCTGCCCTTGCTGCATCTGCGGCGGCCACATCGGCATGGCCAGCGTTTGCACCAAGCATTAAGGACGTGTAAAGAACGACAACCAATTTCCGCAGCATTATCCCTCCGAGGGCAGCATGACCGAACAGACAAAACCCACCCCCACGGCCAACCAAATGTGGGGCGGGCGATTCAACGCGGGGCCGGATGCGATCATGCAGGCAATCAACGCGTCCATCGGGTTTGACAGGCGGCTTTACGCACAAGATATCGCGGGCTCTCGCGCCCATGCGGCAATGTTGGCCGCAGTGAGTATCCTGACCAATAAGGACGCCGAGGCCATCGGGGAAGGCCTGCTCACGGTGTTGTCAGAAATTGAAACAGGAAAGTTTCAGTTTCGCGTCGATCTGGAAGACATTCACATGAATGTTGAGGCGCGATTGAAGGAGATTATCGGCGAACCGGCGGGCCGTCTTCACACGGCCCGGTCGCGCAATGATCAGGTCGCGGTGGACTTCCGGCTTTGGGTGCGTGACCAGTGCGATGCTGCCATCACCGGGATCGAGGCCCTGATGCGCGCTTTTCTTGCACAAGCCGCTGCCGGCGCCGATTGGGTGATGCCCGGCTTTACGCATTTGCAGGTGGCGCAGCCGGTCACTTGGGGCCACCACATGATGGCTTACGTCGAAATGCTGGCGCGGGATCGTTCGCGGTTTGTCGATGCACGGGCGCGGATGAACGAATGCCCGTTGGGGGCGGCGGCGCTGGCGGGGACATCCTTTCCGATTGACAGGGATATGACTGCCAAGACCCTGGGGTTTGACCGCCCCACCGCCAATTCGCTGGACTCGGTATCAGACCGCGATTTCGCGTTGGAATTTTTGTCTGCGTCCAGCATCTGCGCCATGCACCTGTCGCGCTTTGCCGAAGAACTGGTGATCTGGTCCTCCGCCCAGTTCCGTTTCGTCATACTGTCGGACAGATGGACGACGGGCAGTTCCATCATGCCGCAGAAGAAAAACCCCGACGCGGCGGAATTGCTGCGTGCAAAACTCGGGCGGATTCTGGGGGCGACGGTGGCGCTTTTCACCATTATGAAGGGTCTGCCGCTGACGTATTCCAAGGACATGCAGGAAGACAAAGAACAAACCTTTGATGCCGCCGATACCTTGATGCTGGCCCTTGCCGCGATGACCGGAATGGTAGGCGATATGACCGCACAAACCGCCACCCTCTCTGCGGCCGCCGGATCAGGCTTTTCCACTGCGACCGACCTTGCCGATTGGCTGGTGCGCACCCTTGGGCTGCCGTTTCGCGATGCCCATCATGTGACTGGCACCCTTGTAGCCATGGCCGAAGCCAAGGGTTGCGATCTGCCAGACCTGACCCTAGCCGATATGCAATTGGTTCATGCAGGCATCACAGCTGAAGTGTTCGGCGTGTTGGGGGTGCAAAATTCGGTGCAATCGCGTATCTCTTATGGCGGCACCGCGCCCGCGCAGGTGCGCGTACAAATCGCCCGTTGGGCAAAGGAATTGCTATGAAAACTCTTCTCGCCTTAGCTGCTACACTTGCCCTAGCCGCTTGCGGGGCCGACGGTGAACCCAACGCGCCAGCCGCAAAATCTGGCGTTTCAGTATCGGGTGATGCGCAAATCGGGATCAAAGGATGATCCGCCTGCTTGTCTTACTGGCCACGTCATCGTCCCTTTCGGCGTGCGATAGCGGGCCGTACTTGGGTGTGGGACTGGGGTTTGGTCCCGGCGGGGTTTCCGTGTCGCCCACGGTTAGCGGCAAGGTTGGCCGCGTCAAAGTCGGGGCATCACTGTGATCTCGCCCTTGCGGATAATCTATCTTGGCCTTGCCATTTGGGGTGCCATTCACCCGATGACCTGGTTCCTGCGGTACATGCGCGAATCGGGAACCGGACTTAGCGGCATGATCGACGCGTGGTATGTGAATGCATCAACCACGGGCCTGACTTGGGATCTGACGATATCCGCAATCACCCTAACCATCTGGATCGTCGCCGAAACTTGGGTGCGCAAAAACTGGCTTGCGCTGATCTGCATTCCGGCCACCTTTGGCATCGGCGTCAGCTGCGGCTTGCCGTTGTATCTGTTTTTGCGTACCCGCCCCGTCACATGACCCTTTTTCGCGCAATTGGCCGAGTTTTATACTTGCCATCATGTTGGCCACGTCGGCAGTGGCAGACCCGCTTTTTTTGATCGACATCATATTGGGCGACGGTGAAGATTACCCGGCGGCGATCTAGGTCGTAAGAGATGCCGGCGCGAATGCCACCTCGCCATGCCTGTTCTGGGCCTGTTCTGGGATGAACTGGAAACCGAAGCGGGCGTTAATGCGCCAAAAGACAATTGGCCCTTAATTGCGAACCTGTATTTCCCGTCAACTGGTCTTGCCTACACCCTGACCTTGCGGCAGTTTGAAGGCACTGCAAACCCTGCGCTTGCTGTGCTAGTCCATTGAACACTGGGCACACTCTGGTATCAAGCGGGCAACGCGCAGCATAAGGCCAAACTTGATGGACCACTTCCTTTACCGCAACGGCCAACTTCATGCCGAAGATGTGGCGCTTGCCGAAATCGCCGCATCGGTCGGTACGCCGTTTTACTGCTATTCCACCGCCACCCTGACCCGGCATTACCACTTGTTCACTGAGGCACTGTCACCGTTGCCGCACCTTGTGTGTTTTGCCATCAAGTCGCTGTCCAACATCGCCGTTCTGAAAACGCTGGGCGATCTGGGGGCTGGCA
>JACMNW010000259.1 GCA_014378345.1 Pseudorhodobacter sp.
CCCGGGGTCGGCGCTAACCGCCGTAGCCCAGCTTCGGGCTTCGTGCGAAAAGGACCGTCTCGCCTTTCAGCACAACCGTATCGGCCACTCCGCAGTCGGTTTCAAGGGTTACCCGGCGTTTGGCATGGTCTATCGCGGTCACTTTCACCTCAGCATAAACGGTATCGCCGGGGCGGACGGGGGCCATGAATTTGAGTGATTGGCCAAGGTAGACGGCACCGTGGCCGGGAAGTTGTTCGCCGATGACGGCGGAAATCAGGGCGGCGGTCAGCATGCCATGCGCGACACGGCCTTGAAAAATGGTGTCTTGGGCGTAAGCTTCGTCAAGATGAACCGGGTTATGATCGGTAGAGACTTCGGCAAAAAGGCTTATATCCCGGTCGGTTACGGTTTTACGCAAGTACCGGACCATGCCGATTTCGATGTCTTCAATACAGATCGTGCCGCGTGGCATATTGTCGAGCATCCTGCGAATCCTTGAACCAAATTTAGAAAGGATAGCAAATGCTGCGTTGCAGAGCAATCCATCGCGCAATAATATTGCGACAGTTGTTGAGAATGGGAAATTTAATTAGCCTACGGATATTTTGGATCAGCGTAGTTGACCCATCGCATAGGTGGCCGCAATTTGTTTTTCCTCCAGCCATTTCTCTAGCAAGTCTTTGTTTGGCTTATCAGAATCGGGCCCAAACTGATCTGCCGCGATCCCGCCGGTGATGAACAACGTATCCATTCCTTCGGATTGCCCACCTTGAATGTCGGTCGCGATACCATCGCCGATGCAAAGAATTTGTGCATCTTCTTCGCCCATCAATGCGGCCAATCGGCGGCGGGCAAGATCGTAAATCGGTGGATGCGGTTTGCCGAAATAGAACACGCGACCGCCCATTTCCTCGTAGGCTTGTGCGATGGCCCCGGCGCAATAAAGCCGTTTGTCGCCGTAGTCCACGATGATGTCAGGGTTGGCACAAAGCATCGGCAAGTCCATGGTTTTACTAAATAAAAGGGCTGCGCGGTAGTCATCTGGCGTCTCTGTCAGGTCATCCGCAAGGCCCGTGCAGACGATGCCTTCGGCCTCTTGCAATGTGGTGCGGATAATTGGCGGCTCTGCAGCGACGGTACCCTGCAGATCATCGGCGAATGTGGTAAAGAAAGGTTCATCTTTCAGCGCGCCGATGTGAAACACCCGCCTGCCCACAGCCCCGGTGATCAGCGCGTATTGGGCGGCGTCGCCAGACGTGACGACTTCATCCCATGCATCGCGGGGCAGCCCCATGGCATCTAACTGGCTGACAACATTAGGTTTTGGGCGTGGTGCATTGGTCAGCAATACAACCTTACCACCTTTGGACCGAAAGGATTGAAGGGCGGCCACGGCAGCGGGGAACAGGGTTTTGCCATTGTGCAGGCAGCCCCAAAGATCACAAAACACGGCGTCATAGCGGGTTGGAATTTTGGCAAGTGACGCGATGATCTGAGACATTTTCGGCCTTTCGGGGCGTATTTTTTCCGTGCTTATCACGTGCTTTTTGCGTGCATACGGGCAATCGCTGCGCCGGGTTTGTGCCGGGCGGATTATCGCCCGGCAAATTGGTTAAAGCTTGAGGGCTGGGATGATCTGTTTCTTGCGGCTCATCACGCCCGGCAGAACGACCGTATCACCCGATACCTTGACGCCAAAAGACGCTTCGGCCATTTGCTTGACCAGATCGTTGGGCACCAGAAGCGTGGCTTCTTCTTTCAAGATATCGACGACGAACAGCAGAACCTGATCGGCACCGTCTTCTTTCGCCACACCAATCATCGACGCCATCAGCGAGGCCTTCCGGTCCAGCACGGTTTTGGGTGACGTAGTCTCTAGGACCGACACGCGCAGTTCTTTGCCTGCGACGTTGTATTCTTTACTGTCCATACGCAAAAGTTCCGCGTCAGAAAAGCGCGAGATATCGGACTTGGCGGCGAACATGGCAGAGGCCAGATCAGGTATATTCACGCCCAGATCTGTCGCCAGTTTTTCAGCCACGGCGCGGTCATGGTCGGTGGTGGTGGGGCTGCGAAATTCCAGCGTGTCGGACAGGATGCACGATAGCATGGCGCCTTTGATGTCGCGCGGAGCGCCTGCCAGATCTTCACCCATCATATCATGCATCACGGTGGCGGTGCAGGCCAGCGGGCGGATGACGATGTTGATCGGGGTTTTGGTTTTTAAGCCGCCCACCAGCATGTGGTGATCAATGATGCTGATGATCTGCGCGTCGTTGATCGACGGGGGCAGTTCGGCGGGGTTGTTGGTATCGACGATGGCTACCCGGTCATCGGCAGTGACGTCAGCGATGATTTCGGGCTTGGTAAAACCCCAATGGCCCAGCAGGAACGCCGCTTCGGTATTGGGTTCGCCCAGCAGGTAGGGTGTGGCAGGGGCGTTGCGGATATTGGTCAGATACCAAGCCCAGATGATGGCGGAAAGCGTGGCGTCGGTGTCAGGGGACTTGTGGCCGAAAACTTTGATCATGATGGGTCCGTTTGGTGGGAGGGGTTTGGCGGGCTTATAGGAGGGCAGGGCGCCATTGTCACGAGGGCGCGGATAGCAGGGATTGAAATGCGTGTGACGATGCTATATTGCCCTACATGTACGACGTGTATGACAAATCAAAGGTGCCGCATGCTATCGGTCAGATTGCCAGAAGATATCGAAAAACGCCTTGATGCGCTGGCCAATGCCACCGGGCGCAGCAAGTCGTATTACGTGCGTGCTGCGGTAATGGCCAAGCTGGAGGACATGGAAGATATCTACATGGCCGAAGCGGTGATGGAACGGTTGGCCAGTGGCGAGGAGAAGGTTCTAACGTCTGAGGAGTTCTGGCGTGGCATGGACGATTGAATACGCCCAATCGTCACGCAAACCTATGGAGCGGCTGGACCCGATGGTTCGGCGCAGGATACGCGAGTTCCTGAGCGTTCGTATCGCTATGCTAGACGACCTGCGGCAGCTGGGCGAGGCGCTGCAAGGCACACGCTATGCGGGGATTTGGCGATACCGTGTGGGGGATTACCGCATTTTGGTGAATATCCGCGATGAGGTGGTGACGATTATTGTGGTGGGTGTCGGACACCGGGGCGAGGTTTATCGGTAGATCGTCCTGAAGGGTGTGCATTTATTGCGCAGCATTTACCCGGTTTAAGATGCGCAATAAATGTACATTCTACGGAAAATTGAGGCGTTCAATGGTAAACCCTTGCCGTTCCAGCAGCGCTAAAACGCCGTCTTTACCTGACAAATGCAAGGCACCGAAGGCGGCGAAGGTGGGGCCTTTGATAGCGGCAGCCTCAATCACCGGAATCCAAGCCCGGTTGCGACTTGCCATCAGCGCCTCTTCCATGCGGGCGAATTCGCCGTTCACCTGATCCGGCGTGGCACCGGGTAGGGCGAGGGATTGCAGACGGGTGAATTCCCAGATGGCACGGGTATCTTGGCTGAAATAGGTATCGGCGAGGGTGATGGCGTAATCGGTGCCGAGGGGTTCCATGGCAAGCGTTGAATGGATCATCGACATCTGGTCGGCGTTGGACAAGCTGCCGAAGATTTTGAACACGGTATCAAAAGGTTCCAGGGCTTTGATTGGTACATCTGCGGTGGTGGCGGCATCTATGATTTGGCCATCAAGGCCCTTTGATGTGGCGGCCTGGGCCATCGCACAGGGTGGAATGCCAAGCATGACGGAAATATACCAAGGTTGGAATTTAGCGGCCATAAAGGCGGGTACGCCCCGCGCACGCATTGCAGTGGTGAGGGCGGCCCAGTCTTCAGCGGGCAATTGATCAATAAGCGTTGGGCCTTCGGTGATGATCATCAGGCTGGGATCACGCGCGAGTTGGGCTTTGAGCGCGGCTTCTTCCTTTGGCCCCGCCTCGACCAGCACGGTTTTGGCAGCGACGATAAGGGGGGTCAGGGCAGCCATGGTGGCGGCGTGGCGGGGATCATCAAAAAGGTAGGATCCTATCAGGGTGATGGTCTGATCCCCCTTTGTGGCGCGCCAGTAGTTGCCGACGGGGTGGGGGACTTGTGCCGTGAGGGCATCCAGCACGGCGCGGTCATCGGGCGACAGCGCCGTAATCAGGTTTTTGCCAACACATTGGGCCTGTAGGGGGGTCGTCAAGACGAGGAGCGTACTGAGCAGGGCGAGGAGACGTTTCATGCGGGCTCCGGTCATAAAATTTTGGTAACGTCACTTCATGAAGGTGGCATTGATACGGCGAGACGCCAAGGCCGGGACGAAGAATTTATCGGCAAGTCGCGCGGGTTTTGGTGGCGGCGGGGTTGACTCAAGGAACGGGCTTGCCTATTTCAGCCGGAGTTAGCACTCACCCGATACGAGTGCTAATCCTAATTAACCTGAAACCAAAGGGAGTGTTTTCAGATGGCATTCAAACCGCTGCATGACCGCGTACTGGTGCGCCGCATCGAAGGCGAAGACAAGACCAAGGGCGGCCTGATCATTCCGGAGACCGCCAAGGAAAAGCCCGCTGAGGGCGAGATTATTTCCGTGGGCGAAGGCGCACGCAAGGATTCGGGCGAGCTGATCGCACCGTCGGTTAAGGCTGGCGACCGGATTTTGTTCGGCAAATGGTCGGGCACCG
>JACMNW010000022.1 GCA_014378345.1 Pseudorhodobacter sp.
ATCACCCCTTCAAGTACCGCCTCATACAGCTGTGACGGATGGCGGGCGCAGATGCCAACCACACCGTCACAAAACTGCGCTGCATCGCCCGGAAAAGCGACACCCCAAGGCAGGTCGGTCGGTCGGCCCCAAAGTTCAGCATTGATGAAATTGGCTATCCGGCCCAGAAATAAACCCGGTGCAGTGGCAACCGCCATCAGATCCGCCGCGGCAAACAGCGGGATTTTCTCGCGCCAGCTGAACAAGATATTTGCGATAACCACCCCCAAAAAACCGCCATGAAAAGACATGCCACCCTGCCAGACCTTAAAAATCTGCCATGGATTATCCGCATAAAACTGTGGCTGATAAAACAGCACATAACCAAAACGCCCGCCCAGAACCACGCCGACAATCACCCATGTCAGCAGCCGTTCCACCTGATCCACCGTCAATGGCGGCTGGGTTGACCAAAGTCGCGCCGTACTGATCAGCCGCAAAATGATGCGCCACCCAATCAGCAGCCCGGCGATATAGGCCAGCGCATACCACCGCAGGGCGACGGTCACGCCAAACACCTCGACCGAGAAAATCTCCGGCGTGATATTGGGGAAGGGAATATAAGACATGGCACCTCCGGTACACGGTGGTTGTCTTGTGGGTCTGCGGCGTTGTCAACCTTGTGCTATGGCGCGGGGCAGACCATATAAGGTAAAATGGATGAGGTGACGCGATGCAAACCCGCAGCAAATTCTTTGACGACATGTCGCAACTGATGACCAATGCCATGGGTGTGGCCCAAGGTGCCAAGACCGAGGCGGAAACCGCAATGAAGGGTTTTGTCGACCGTTGGATGGCAGACCGTAATTTCGTGACCCGCGATGAATTTGACGCCGTGCGCGCGATGGCCCAAAAAGCGCGTGAAGAAAATGACGCACTGTTGGCAAGAATCGTGGCGCTTGAAGGCAAGTCAAAACCAAAGGTCTGACAGAACCGCTTGGCGCTTTGCCAACACGCTTGGCGGGGCTAAACGTGCTGCATTGGCCACGTGCAAAGGGAAGCCAGAATGTGCAACCTTTATACCCAAACCACGGCGCAAGACGCGATGCGCCAGCTGTTTGAACCGCTGCCGATGGCAGATCATCTTGGCAACCTTGCCCCCCAGCCGGAAATATACCCTGATTACCGCGCACCGATCCTGCGCAATAGTGCGGACGGATTAGAACTGGTCATGGCGCGCTGGGGGATGCCGACCCCGCCGCAGTTTCTGGTAGGCAAAAAGACAGATCGCGGTGTCACCAACATTCGCAACACCAAATCGCCGCATTGGCGGCGCTGGCTGGGCCCCGCGCACCGCTGCCTTGTGCCGATGAACGCATTCGCCGAACCCGACACCGTGCAAGGTGGCACTGCGTGGTTTACGCTGGCGGACGGGCGGTCTGCGTTTTTCGCCGGGCTGCACGTGCCGGGCTGGACATCGACGCGCCGGGTAAAAGACGGTGAAACGGTGGATGATCTTTTCGGATTTCTTACGACAGACCCAAGTGCCGAGGTTGCCGCCGTGCACCCCAAAGCGATGCCTGTAATTTTAACCGAACCCGCCGATTGGGCACAGTGGTTGGCCGCCCCTTGGGGCGACGCCGCCTTGTTGCAACGCGCCTTGCCAGATGGGGCTTTGGTGCGACAGTAGGTTGCCATCGTTGAAATTGCAGCCCTAACGCCATATCCTGCTTGGGCAATTCACCCGCAGGTTGAAAATATCCTGTGTAGCAGACTTGTCCACAGACATTTTGCAAAGAAAGTGCTTTACACACTTTCGCTTTGGCCACACCATATCTAGTAAGGTTCATATCGGGCATCGCAGAACCTTGCCAGACACCCAGTCTATTGTGGGTCTTAGCCCAGATTTGGGCATATTTATGAGGCCGGGCCATGCGATTTTCCGAAGAATATCTGTCATCCGATGATCTTCATCCTATCGACATCGTAGAAACGCTGGCTGAACATCATGCTTGGGAATTTGACCGGATCACCGATGATCAAATCGCGATGTCGGTTGAAGGCCAGTGGCGCACCTATTCGCTGACGCTCGCTTGGTCTGCCATCGACGAAACGCTGCGCCTGATCTGCACGTTCGAGATGGAGCCGCCCTTGGCCCGCATGGGAGAGCTGTACGACGTTTTAAACCGCTGCAATGATATGGTCTGGACCGGCGCTTTTACCTATTGGACCGACCAAAAGCTGATGGTCTGGCGTTACGGCTTGGTGCTTGCAGGCGGGCAAACGGCCGGATCGGAACAGATTGATCATTTGATTTCATCTGCCGTGCTGGCCGCCGAACGCTTCTATCCGGCGTTTCAATTGGTCAGCTGGGCCGACAAAACCCCCGCTGAAGCGATCAAAGTCGCCATTGCCGAGGCTTACGGTCGGGCATAGCTTAAAACCCAAATCAAAGGGCATAGGCGAAATGAAATTAGATACGGTTGCTAGATTGGGGCTGGTCTTGCTGGGCTGCGGCAAGATGGGGTCCGCCATGTTGCAAGGCTGGCTGGCGGGCGGCTTGCCTGCATCGTCGGTCTGGGTGCTGGAGCCGCATCCGTCGGATTGGTTGAAGGCGACGGGCGTGCGTCTGAACGAAGCGTTGCCAGACACCCCCGCCATCGTTCTCATCGCGGTGAAACCGCAGATGATGGCCGCCGCCCTGCCGGGGCTTGCGGCCATGGGAGACGGCAAAACTTTGTTCCTGTCGATCGCTGCCGGAACGACGATTGCGTATTACGAAAGCGTGCTGGGTGCTGCAACCCCCATCATCCGCGCCATGCCCAACACCCCCGCCGCTGTTGGTCGCGGCATATCGGCCATCACCGGCAACGCTTATGCCAGCGCCGCTGATCTTGACTTAGCCGAAGCCCTGCTATCCGCCGTGGGCCAGGTTGTGCGGCTGGACGGCGAGCATCAGATGGATGCCGTCACGGCTGTATCCGGTTCCGGCCCAGCTTATGTGTTTCACCTGATCGAGGCTTTGGCCGCCGCAGGCGAGGCGGAAGGTCTGTCCGGCCCGCTAGCCATGCAGCTTGCCCGTGCCACCGTTACAGGGGCTGGCGAACTGGCGCATCTGGCCCCCGAATCCGCCGCCCAACTGCGCATCAATGTGACCTCCCCCGCAGGCACCACAGCTGCCGCCTTGGCCGTGCTTATGGACGAGGGCACAGGCTTTCCCCCCCTGTTAAAACGCGCAGTCAAAGCCGCCGCTGACCGGGGCAGGGAGCTTGGAAAATGATCACATACGCCGATTTTGAAGCGGTCGATATTCGCGTAGGCACCATCACCCGCGCGGAACCTTTTCCCGAAGCGCGCAAACCCGCGATCAAGCTTTGGGTCGATTTTGGTGGCGAGATTGGTGAAAAGCGATCCTCGGCACAGATCACCAAACACTACACACCCGAAGGTCTTATCGGCAAACAGGTGTTGGCAGTGGTTAACTTTCCGCCCCGCCAAATCGGCAAAGTGATGTCCGAAGTGCTGGTTCTTGGCATGCCCGACGCAGATGGCGAGGTGGTGCTGGTGCGCCCTGATCTGCTTGTCCCAAACGGGGGGAAGCTATTTTGAAGCCCACGCTTTTGATCACCAGACCGTTGCCCGATGCCGTGGTAAACGCCGCCCACACTCATTTCGACGTGACCCTGCGCACCGCCACAACACCCCTTTCCCCCGAAGATCTGCGGGCAGCCCTGCGGGATTTTGATGCCGTGCTGCCCACCCTTGGTGACCGTTTCGATGCGGGCGTTTTTGCGGTTAGCCCGCAGCCCCGCAGCAAAATCCTTGCCAATTTCGGCGTCGGCTATAACCACATCGACGTACATGCTGCCACCGCTGCAGGCATCGCCGTTTCCAACACCCCCGGTGCTGTAACCGATGCCACCGCCGATATCGCACTGATGTTGATCCTGATGACAGCCCGTCGCGCCGGCGAAGGCGAACGCATGGTGCGGGCCGGGGGGTGGCAGGGCTGGCACCCGACACAGCTTTTGGGCACCCATGTCACGGGGGCCACTGTTGGCATCATCGGCATGGGGCGCATCGGCCAGGCCATAGCGCGGCGCTGCCATTTCGGC
>JACMNW010000260.1 GCA_014378345.1 Pseudorhodobacter sp.
GCGGCCACTGTGGCCAGCTTTTCGTTTCTGACACCAATTTTTACCCTAACCCTAGGCGCGGTTGTGTTTTCTGAGCCACTGGACCGCAGCGTGCTGGGGGCCGCCGTTTTGGTGACGTTGGGGATTATTTTGATCAATCGAAAGCCCTGATCAACGCAACCCGAATCGCGCCAAGCGTGTAGTTTGCTATTGATGCTATTTGTGAAAACCACGATCCAACTGTGCGGTTTGGCGCAGAATTTAGAGTTTATCCCCAAACTTCCCACAGATCTGTGCACATCTTCCCTTGGTGGCAGGCCTTGGCTGCCGATTTTTCGCGGGGCCGAAGCGAGGTGCTGTTCGAACTATCGTCAAGCTGAAAAACTTTATTTTCGGTGAATAAATTCGTTGATCACGCATTCGAAATACGACAGATTGATGAAGAGACCTAGCGAGATACCAAATGTAGTGGTTGCTAGGGCAGGGACGTTTTAAATCTTAACCGCATCGGTAAATGATGCCGCCACCTTTTCTGCGCATGCAGGATGGGCGACCGATTTTTGTGTCTGCAAGAACGGGACAAAATACGACTCGGACCGGGCAATAATCCGGCCGCAACAATGGAGACGGGGCAAATGAAGATCGAGCGTAAGTTCACATCGGTGGAATCCGGCGCCTATGGCGAGATCGGGTTCGCCACAATGGTATCAGAGATTCGCAATCCAGACGGCACTATCGTCTTTCGCAATGACGCCGTTGAGGTACCGCAGGGCTGGAGCCAGGTGGCCTCTGACGTCTTGGCGCAAAAGTATTTTCGCAAAGCTGGCGTGCCAGTGGCATTGAAGCGCGTGAAGGAAAAGGGCGTGCCCGAATTCCTGTGGCGCTCCGTCCCCGACGAGGCCGCAATGGCTGATATGCCTGCAGATGCCCGTAATCTGGGCGAAACATCTGCCAAGCAAGTTTTCGACCGTCTGGCCGGGGCATGGACGTATTGGGGCTGGAAGGGTGGTTATTTCACCGCCGAATCCGATGCCCGTGCCTATTATGACGAGATGCGCTTTATGCTGGCGCGCCAGATGGCAGCCCCGAATTCGCCGCAGTGGTTCAACACGGGCCTGCATTGGGCTTACGGCGTCGATGGCCCGGCGCAGGGGCACTACTATGTGGATTACCAGTCGGGCGTGCTGACCAAGTCTGATTCCGCCTACGAACACCCTCAGCCGCACGCCTGCTTCATCCAATCAGTGAAGGATGATCTGGTCGGCGACGGCGGCATCATGGATTTGTGGGTGCGTGAGGCACGGCTGTTCAAATACGGCTCCGGCACCGGCACCAACTTCTCATCCCTGCGCGGGGCGGGTGAAAAACTATCAGGCGGCGGCAAATCATCGGGGCTGATGGGATTCCTGAAAATCGGCGACCGTGCGGCGGGCGCCATCAAATCCGGCGGCACCACGCGGCGTGCGGCGAAAATGGTGATCATCGACATGGATCACCCCGATGTCGAAGATTTCATCAACTGGAAGGTGATCGAGGAGCAAAAGGTCGCGTCTTTGGTTGCTGGCTCCAAGATGCACGAACAAAAGCTGAATGAAATCTTTGCGGCGATCAAAAGCTGGGATGGCTCCATCGCCGATGCCACAGATCCGGCCAAGAATGACGCCCTGAAAGCCGCCATTCGCAGCGCCAAGAAGGTGATGATCCCAGAGACGTATGTCAACCGCGTGCTGCAATATGCGCGCCAAGGGTTCAGCATTATTGAATTCCCGACCTATGATACCGACTGGGATTCCGAGGCGTATATTTCTGTCTCCGGTCAGAATTCCAATAATTCGGTTCGCGTGACCGATGCATTCCTGAAGGCGGTGAAGGATGATGCCGACTGGGCGCTGATCCGGCGTACCGATGGCAAGGTGGCGAAAACCATCAAGGCCCGCGATTTGTGGGATCAGGTCGGCCATGCCGCCTGGGCCTGTGCCGATCCCGGCATCCAGTTCCACGATTCTGTCAACGCATGGCACACCTGCCCCGAAGATGGCGCGATCAGGGGGTCAAACCCGTGTTCCGAATACATGTTTCTTGATGATACCGCTTGCAACCTTGCCTCGATGAACCTGCTGAACTTCTATAAAGACGGCAAATTCGACAACGTGGCCTATATCCACGCGACGCGTCTCTGGACTGTCACCTTGGAAATTTCCGTGATGATGGCGCAGTTTCCATCTAAGGAAATCGCCCAACGCTCCTACGACTTCCGCACGCTTGGCCTTGGCTACGCCAATATCGGTGGCTTGCTGATGAACATGGGGCTTGGCTACGATTCGATCGAAGGCAGGGCGTTGTGTGGTGCGCTGACCGCGTTGATGACGGGCGTGTCCTATGCCACGTCGGCCGAAATGGCGCGTGAATTGGGCGCTTTCCCCGGCTATGCCAAGAATGCAAAGCACATGCTGCGGGTGATCCGCAACCACCGTGCCGCAGCCTATTCCAAAGTCACCTATGAGGCGCTGAACGTAAATCCCGTGGCACTGGATCACGCGAACTGCCCCGACCAAACCCTTGTTTCCCTTGCCAAATCGGCGTGGGATGAAGCGCTGGAATTGGGCACCAAACACGGCTACCGCAACGCCCAAACCACCGTTATCGCCCCAACCGGCACCATCGGTCTGGTAATGGATTGCGATACCACTGGCATCGAGCCTGACTTCGCGCTGGTAAAATTCAAAAAACTCGCTGGCGGCGGCTATTTCAAGATCATCAACCAATCCGTGCCAGCCGCACTTGAAACCCTTGGCTACGGCGCGGCGCAATCTGCCGAAATCGTGGCTTACGCTGTTGGTCACGGCTCCATCGGCAACTGCCCCGGCATCAATACCACCTCGCTGATTGGCCACGGATTCGGTGCGCGTGAATTGGAAAAGATCGAGGCAGCCCTGCCATCCGCTTTCGATATCCGTTTCGTGTTCAACCAATGGACGCTGGGCATCGATTTCTGCCAAGGCACGCTGGGCATTCCGACTGAGAAGCTGGCCGACCCAACCTTTGACCTGCTGCGCCACCTCGGTTTCACCAAAGCCCAGATCGACGCGGCGAACGACCATATCTGCGGCACCATGACGCTGGAAAATGCGCCCTTCCTGAAGCCCGCACATTACAGCGTGTTCGATTGCGCCAATCCATGCGGCAAAACTGGCAAACGCTATCTGTCGGTTGACGCGCATATCTACATGATGGCAGCGGCGCAGTCGTTCATTTCGGGTGCGATTTCCAAGACCATCAACATGCCAAATTCTGCGACGATCGGCGAAACCTTAGCGGCTTATGAACTTAGCCATTCGCTGGGTATTAAAGCCAACGCGCTGTATCGCGATGGACCAAAACTCAGCCAGCCGCTGGCATCGGCGCTGGTCGAGGATGACGAAGAAGCCGAGGAGATTCTGACCAACGGCAACAATCACGAAAAGGCGATGGTGATTGCCGAAAAGATTGTCGAACGGGTGATCATCAAGGAAATCGTGCGCAGCAATCGCGAAAAGCTGCCCGAACGCCGCAAGGGCTATACCCAAAAAGCCATCGTCGGCGGGCATAAAGTCTACTTGCGCACAGGCGAGTATACAGACGGCACCTTGGGTGAGATTTTCATCGACATGCACAAGGAAGGTGCGGGCTTCCGCGCCATGATGAACAACTTCGCAATCGCTGTTAGCGTTGGCTTGCAATACGGTGTTCCGCTTGAAGAATTTGTCGAAGCCTTCACCTTCACCCGGTTTGAACCGGCGGGCATGGTGCAGGGCAATGACAGCATCAAGAACGCAACCTCGATCCTTGATTACATCTTCCGCGAACTTGCCGTCAGCTACCTTGACCGCACCGATTTGGCGCATGTGAAACCCGGCGGCACCGCATTTGATGATTTAGGTCGCGGCGTTGATGAAGGCAAACGCAACATATCGGAGCCAGCCGAGGCGAACGCGTCGCTCGATTTCCTGAAACAGATCAGCAGCACCGGATATTTGCGCAAACGCGTGCCGCAAGAACTGGTCGTACTGCAAGGCGGTATGGGCGGCACGGCGCTGGCCGGCAATTTTGACCCTGTCGCCACGCTGAACATGCTGGTGCCGGAAGCCGGCTACACCGTCGGGGCAACCGCGCTGGCGAGCGGAGTTGTCGGCATGGACCTGCGGGTGAAAGCCAAGATGCAGGGCTATGAAGGCGATCCCTGCGGCGAATGCGGCAACTATACCTTGGTCCGCAACGGGACTTGCATGAAGTGCAATACCTGTGGCGGGACGAGTGGGTGTAGCTAAAACTTAAAGTGGGGGCTCAGGTTGTGAGCCCCTACTCTCACTTTCTGCCTTAGAGAAGTGCTTGATTGCCATAAATCAGTACCAATCGTTGCACTAACTAGAGATAATGCATGCGGTTATTGCTGGTGGTTTCGGTACAATTAATGAACGTTAGAGTGATGGCTTTTAGCAAGATCAAGCGCACTCTGGTGCTCAGTTTTGTGATGTTCTCACCGTTTGTTTTCATTTTAACTGTAATCTTTGTCAGCGGAACTTGGCTCAACCCCATTAAGTCTTATCAACACCAAATTGGCACAATTACACATGCATATGCTGGCTGCCGACGTTACAAAACGTGTGATTTCAAGGCACTGCTTGAAAACGGGAAGCAAACTCAAGTCCAGCAAAGCTTTGATGAAGAACGGCTTCAAATCGGGGACGTTGTTTGTGTCAGGATTAACGTTTTCAAAAGCATAGACTTGCGGCATGGTCATCTTGCCGATATGCGCGAGTGCGGCAAATAGCGGCGCTACCCCGTCCCCCTCACATCACCGCCCCCATCTGCCACGGCACGAACTCCGCCCCGCCAAATCCCAGCGCTTCGCTTTTCGTTTCCTCGCCGGAGGCTATTCGCAGGAACAACTCGAATATCTCGCGCCCCTTTGCCTCCAGCGACACGCCGTCCGTGATAATATCTCCGCAGTTGATGTCCATATCCTCGGCCATGCGGTCGTACATTTCAGTGTTGGTCGCCAGCTTGATGCAGGGCGTGGGTTTGTAGCCCGATACCGACCCGCGCCCGGTGGTGAAGGCGATCAGGTTGGCACCCGACGCGATTTGCCCGGTCACAGAACAGGGGTCATAGCCGGGGCTGTCCATGTAAACAAAACCGTGTTCCGTGATGGGTTCGGCGAATTTATACACCTGCGTCAGCGGGGCCGTGCCGCCCTTGGCCACCGCGCCTAAGGACTTTTCCAGAATGGTGGTCAATCCGCCTTTTTTGTTGCCGGGCGAGGGGTTATTGTCCATTTCTCCCCCGTTACGTGAAGTGTAATCTTCCCACCAGCGTATGCGTTCCACGATCTTCGCCCCCACCTCTGGCGATACCGCGCGGCGCGTCAGCAAATGTTCCGCCCCATAAATCTCGGGCGTCTCCGACAATATCGTCGTCCCGCCATGTGCCACCAGCAAATCAGACGCTGCCCCCAGCGCCGGGTTGGCCGTTATGCCGGAATAGCCGTCCGAGCCACCGCATTGCATGCCGACCATCAGATGCTTCAACCCAGCCGGGCTTCGCGACACCTCGTTCGCCACCACCGCCATTTCCTTCAGCACCGCAATCCCCCGGTCAATCGTGCGCCGTGTGCCGCCGGTTTGCTGAATGGTCATATAGCGGAAGTTGCCATCCGCCCGCATCCGTCCCGCGCCAATTAAATCAGGGATTTGTAGCACTTCGCAACCAAGGCCCACCAGCAGAATCCCCCCAAAATTTGGGTTCCGCGCATAGCCTTGCAAAGTGCGAAACAGGGTATCATAGCCTTCATCCTTGCCAGACATGCCGCAGCCGGTGCCATGCACAATCGGCACCACGCCGTCGATATTGGGAAAATCGGCAAGCCAGCCATCGCGGTCACACGCTTCAGCAATGAACCTTGCAACTGATCCCGAACAGTTCACCGACGTCAAAATCCCCAAATAATTGCGCGTGCCAACGCCGCCGTCCGCGCGGTGATACCCCATAAACGTACGCGGCCCATCAATCTGGGGCAGGGGCCGCAGATCGGTGGAAAACGCATAATCCTGATCATGCGCGCCCATGCCAAGGTTGTGCGTGTGCACATGTTCGCCCATGGCAATGTCACCTGTTGCAACCCCGATAATTTGTCCGTACCGAATAACACACGCTCCGGTTGCAATCGGTTGCACCGCAAACTTATGCCCGCGCGGCACGGGCTGCATCAGCGGCACGTTAAGCCCCGGCACGGTTTGTCCCGCCGCAAGATCTTGCAGGGCTATGATCACATTGTCATCTGAATGAAGTCGAATAGTCGGGGCGCGGTCCGAAGTCATATGCGATACTACCATATAAGGCTGATGGGGAGCGGCGGCTTGACAGGGCGAATGGCCCAGCTAACATGTTAGTATGCTACAGGCTGCAACCACACCGCCGCAAGAGGAAAACCCGCCCCGCCGACCATTGCGCGTGCTTGATGATTTTTCCGGCTCGCTGGCGCAGAGGGTCTATCTGTCGCTGAAAGACGCGATCCTGACGCTGATCTTCCAACCCGGCGAAATTCTGCGAAAGCCGGAGATTTGCGCAGAACTTGGTGTCTCCCGCTCCCCCGTGGCCGAGGCTGTGGCGCGCCTTGCGTCCGAGGCATTGGTGGATGTGGTGCCGCAAGCGGGAACCTTTGTCGCCCGCTTCTCGATGGAGGAGATCAAGGAAGGTGCCTTCCTGCGCGAAGCCCTGGAACTTGCGGCGGTGGAACAGGTCGCGCGCATCATCACCGAAGATCAGCTCGTGCTGCTGCGCCGCAATTTGCAGGAGCAAGCGGCGCTGCTTGCCGACAGCGATTTTTCCGGCTTTTATCAGACCGATTCCCAGATGCACGGGCTGATCCTGTCCTTCACCGGGTTTCGTCGACTGGCGGTCATGGCCGAAACCTCGTGGGTCCATGTCAACCGCGCACGCCGTCTGGTCCTGCCCGCTCCAGGCCGGGTGCAGGACACTTTGCTGGAACATCACGCCATTGTCGCCGCACTTGAGGCGCGCGA
Organism: Pseudorhodobacter sp.; assembly: GCA_014378345.1. Classification (GTDB taxonomy): domain Bacteria; phylum Pseudomonadota; class Alphaproteobacteria; order Rhodobacterales; family Rhodobacteraceae; genus JACMNW01. Next base: position 7,041 of record JACMNW010000260.1, read on the forward strand.
TCCAAGCGCCGCCCGCAAGGCAACCTGGGCCCATCTGCAACATCTGATCACGTTCCTCGAACCGCTGGTGCAGAAACGCCCGGAACTTTTTGCCCCGCGTTGATCGCTGTCACAATGCGCCCGTGGGCGCCTCCGCGCGCAGCAAACCTTCGGCCTTCAGATCATCCCACAGGGCAGGGGGCATCACCGCCGTTGCCGCCGCAAGGTTTGCATTTACCTCTGCCACGCCCTGCCCGCCGGGAATGACAGAAACCACCGCCGGATGGCACAGCGGAAATTGAAACGCCGCATCCACCATCCGCACGGAATGGCGCAAACAGACCGCCTCGATGCGGGCGACACGATCCAGAATGGCTTGCGGTGCGGGGTCGTAATTGTAAAACGCCCCGGGTTTTGGCCCGGTAGCCAGAATGCCGGAATTGTAAGGGCCGCCGATAACAATGCCGATGCCGCGCGCCTGTGCCATCGGCAGGAACGTCGCCAGCGCCTCTTGTTCCAGCAAGGTGTAGCGCCCGGCCAGCAAGAACAGATCGAAATCACCCCGCTCGGTCAGCCATTGGCAGGGCTGCCATTCGTTCACCCCCGCGCCAAAAGCCTTGATCACGCCCGCCTCCCGCAGGGCCAGAAGCGCGCGGTAGCCGCCTGCCATAAACTCCGCCAGCTTGGCATCAAGTGCTGCTTGCGTCTTGTGGTTGAACACATCCAGATCATGCGCGAACAGAATATCAATCCGGTCCACCCCCAGCCGTTCAAGCGAAAATTCGACCGACCGCATCACGCCGTCGTAGCTGTAATCGTAAATCTCCTTGCGCGCGGGCACGTCGAAAAACTTGCCGATGCAGTCGCGGTCCTCGCCCTTGTCGGGCAGCCGGAACAAGCGCCCGATTTTGGTCGATAAAACATAATCATCGCGCCGTTTGCCGCGTAAAAACCGGTTCATCCGCGTTTCGGACAGGCCAAGGCCATACAAAGGTGCGGTATCAAAATACCGCACACCCAGATCCCACGCGCGGGTCAAAGTCGCCTGCGCGTCATCCTCCGATAGCGCGCGGTACAGATTGCCAAGCGGTGCGGCCCCAAAGCCCAATTCGGTAAACTCAATTCCGTTCGTGCCAGTCCTGTCCCAATGACGTGTCTTTAATTGCATCTCATCCTCCGGTCAGGCTAACATGTTAGTATGAATTGCGCGCCCGTTACAGGCCGAAACATCGCACAGAAAGACAAAATATGGCGCTTGGCTATACTCTTGGCATTGATATCGGCACCTTCGAATCCAAAGGCGTACTTGTCGATGATCAGGGCCAGATTATCGCCGAGGCAGCACATCCCCATAAAATGATCGTGCCGCGCCCCGGCTGGGCTGAACACCGCGCGGTTGAGGATTGGTGGAGCGATTTCGTACACCTCGCCAAGACTTTGCTGACGAACAGCAAGGTTGACCCCAAATCCATTCGGGCCATAGCCACGTCGGCCATCGGCCCGTGCATGCTGCCTGTTGATGCGCAAGGTCGCCCGCTGATGAACGGCGTGCTCTACGGTGTCGATACCCGCGCCAGCGCCGAGATTGCCCTGTTGAACACCCAGATCGGCAAGGATGTGATCCTCGCGCGCTGTGGCAATGCGCTGACCTCGCAATCGGTGGGGCCAAAAATCCTGTGGCTCGCGCGCAATCACGCGGATATTTGGCGCAAAACGGCCAGGGTGCTAACCTCGACCAGCTATATTACCTTCCGCCTGACAGGCGAGATGGTGATAGATCATCACACAGCGGCAAGTTTCAGCCCGCTCTACGACATCGCAGCCCAAAATTGGTGCGCGGATCTGGCAGGTATCTGCACGGTAGATCAGTTGCCGCGCCTGATGTGGTCCACCGAAATCGCAGGCCATATTACGGCGCAAGCGGCAGCTGAGACTGGCCTTGCCATCGGCACGCCGGTCACATGCGGCACCATTGATGCGGCGGCAGAGGCGGTCAGCATCGGCATAAAAAACCCCGGCGACATGATGCTGATGTATGGATCAACGATTTTCATCATCCAGATCACCGATCGCCCTCTGCCTGACAATCGGTTTTGGCAAACCCCATGGCTGTTTCCCGGCCAATACTCGGCCATGGCGGGCC
>JACMNW010000261.1 GCA_014378345.1 Pseudorhodobacter sp.
GGGATGCCGTTTTTGTTGCAGGTGATATGGGCGCGGCCCAGTGCCTTTTCGGTGGCGTTGCCCTTCACGCCCTTGGGGCGCAGATCGACCAGCATCAGGTGGGTATCGGTGCCGCCAGTGACGATATCTAGGCCGCCCTTCATCAACTGATCGGCAAGGGCTTGGGCGTTTTTGATGACTTGGGTCTGATAGGTTTTGAAATCGGGGCGCAGCGCCTCGCCAAAAGCCACGGCTTTGGCGGCGATAACATGCATCAGGGGGCCGCCTTGAATGCCGGGGAAAATGGCGGAGTTGAATTTTTTAGCCAAGGCTTCGTCATTGGTCAGGATCATGCCGCCACGCGGCCCGCGCAGGGTTTTATGGGTGGTGGTGGTAGCTGCATGGGCGTGGGGGAAGGGCGACGGGTATAGGCCAGCGGCGACAAGGCCCGCGAAATGCGCCATATCGACCAGAAGGTAAGCACCGACGCTGTCTGCGATTTCGCGCATACGGGCAAAGTCGATGATGCGCGGGATGGCGGAGCCACCGGCGATGATCAACTTGGGCTGATGTTCGGTGGCCAAGCGTTGCACTTCGTCATAGTCGAGAAGTAGATCCTGGCGGCGCACACCGTATTGAATAGCATTGAACCATTTGCCCGATTGGTTGGGGGCGGCACCGTGGGTCAGGTGACCGCCTGCATCCAGGCTCATCCCCAGAATGGTATCACCGGGTTTGATCAGGGCTTGAAACACACCCTGGTTGGCTTGACTGCCGGAATTGGGCTGCACATTGGCGAAGGCCACACCAAACAATTCGCACGCGCGGGCAATGGCAAGGTTTTCGGCGATGTCGACATATTGGCAGCCGCCGTAATAGCGTTTTCCGGGATAGCCTTCGGCGTATTTGTTGGTCATTACCGACCCCTGCGCCTCCATCACCGCACGGGACACGATATTTTCTGAGGCAATAAGTTCGATCTCATCGCGCTGGCGACCCAATTCCTGCGTCATAGCGCCGAAAAGTTCGGGGTCGCGGGAAGACAAGGGTTCGGAAAAGAAACCAGTATCGCGGTGCGGGGCGTTCATCGGCGTCTCCTGTGGTTGGCAATCGGCATTTTACGGGTATCTAGTGCATCAACAGCAATCCGGAAAGGTAAGAAAACGACGCACGGCATGACTTTGACGAAATCATATTATTCTGCGGGCGCAGTTGGGGTTGAGTTTGCGCAGCCTGACCGCCAAGACTGGCGCAAGCAATACAAAAGGACGGGCCAATGGCCAACCGGAGCATCGCATTCAAGGCAAGCTCGGCTCCTGCTGCGCAGGAGGCGTTGGTGGCGCTGACGGCGGCTTATGGGCAATGCCCGGTCAAGAAGGCCAGTTGGGTTGTGGCCCTGGGTGGTGATGGGTTCATGTTGCAGACGTTGCACGCCACGCATTCACTTGGATTGCCGGTTTATGGGATGAACTGTGGCACCATTGGATTTTTGATGAATGGCTATTCCACCGAAGGTCTGGAAGATCGGCTGAGGCAGGCCGAAGAGGCCGTGATTAACCCGCTGGCGATGCGGGCTGAAATGGCCTCGGGCAAAGTGGCCGAAGCGCTGGCGATCAATGAAGTTTCCCTTTTGCGGGCAGGGCCGCAGGCGGCGAAACTGCGCATCAGCATTGATGGCAAGGTGCGGCTGGAAGAATTGGTGTGTGACGGGGCATTGGTCGCCACTCCCGCAGGATCAACGGCCTATAATTATTCGGCGCACGGCCCGATTTTGCCGATCCGGTCTGATGTGCTGGCATTGACCGCTATGGCGGCGTTTCGGCCAAGGCGTTGGCGTGGGGCATTGCTGCCAAAAACGGCGCTGGTGCGGTTTGACGTATTGGAACCCGAGAAGCGCCCGGTGATGGCGGATGCGGACGGGCGGTCTGTGCGCGATGTGGTGTCGGTTGAAATCAGGTCAGAACCGGCTGTTTCGCACCGGATTTTGTTTGATCCGGGACATGGGTTGGAAGAACGGCTGATTGGCGAGCAGTTTGTCTGACGGTGTGGCGCAGGCGTTTTCTGCGCAGAAGACGGGGCGACTTGCGCGCGGAATTCGGCTAGATCTTCGCCCAGCCTTCGATTTTGCGATAAAGTGTAGACGGCGAAATATCCAACACCCGGGCCGCTTTGGGCACAGAGCCGCCATGACAGGCCAATGTTGCTTCTATGACGATTTGTTCGATTTCGGCCATGGTTTTACCGACCAGAGCGTCAAGGCTTGTTTCAAGTGAAGCTGCGCTGTTTGGCAACAAAAGGGCGGTTTCACCTTGCGCCAAATCGCCCGGCAACATGGCTTTTGTGACAATGCCGCCATCATTCAGCACCACTACATTGCGGATGACGTTCAGCAATTGGCGCACATTGCCCGGCCAAGGATGCCTGCGAAACATCGCCCGCACATCATGGGCGAGGCCATCAAAATTGCGGCCTTCTTCTTCGGCAAAGCGGGCAAGTGCTGTTTCGGCAATTTCGATCACATCTTCGCCGCGTTCGCGCAGGGGCGGCATGTGGATGGGCACGACATACAGGCGGTAATACAGATCTTCGCGAAACTGGCCGCGCCGCACGGCATCAAGCGGGTCCACATTGGTGGCGCAAACGATGCGAACATTCACCTTGCGCGGCCGCGTTGCCCCCACTGGCTGCACAGTAGAGGTTTGCAAAAAGCGCAAGAGTTTGGTTTGCAAGGCCGGGGCCATTTCGCAGATTTCATCCAAGAACAGCGTGCCGCCATCGGCGGCAGCGGCAGCACCCGGTTTGTCGGATATGGCCCCGGTGAACGATCCCTTCATATGGCCGAACACTTCGGATTCCAGCAAGTCCTGTGGGATGGCTCCGCAGTTGAGGGCAATAAAGGGGCCAGCGGCGCGGTTGGAATTATCGTGCACCGCCAGCGCGCACAGTTCCTTGCCAGTGCCGCTTTCGCCGGTGATGAACACGGTGGCCATCGACCGCGCAACAGACCGGATTTTGCTGTGGATGCGCGTCATTGCTTCGGACGAGCCTATGAATGCGCCGCTTGTGCTTGCTTGTGTGGGGGGCGCAATTTTTGCAATTTGTGGCGACGGGCCACGGCGGGCGATACGGTCGCTTGCCGCATTTTCCACGGCCCCCAGAAAACGTTGCTCGTCAAACGGCTTGACCAGAAATTCATGCGCACCGGCGCGCATCGCCTCGACCGCTTTGTTGACAGAGCCATTTGCGGTGATGACAATCACTGCGGTATCAGGATGCAGGGCCAACATGTCATGCATGACATCCAGCCCATCGCGATCCGGCAAAACCAGATCAAGCAGCACGACATCCGGTGACGATTCAAGAAACAACGCCATGCCTTCTGTGGCAGTGCTTGCCACACGGACGCCGTGGCCTGCCGCCATTAGTACTGATTTGTAGACAAGTTGCAGCGACGGCAAATCTTCAATCAGCAAGATATTCGAGCGCGCAATATCACGTGAGGCGGGATGGCGACCCATGACTTCAGGCCCCCGCATCAAGGTGAAGGCGCGTCAGCGCGGCTATCAGGTCTGCCGTCTTTTGATCTGCTATCAGGCGCATCACTGCGATCTGTTCCTTGTCTTCGGCGTTGGCAGCTGTGTTTAGCTGCTGTGCTATGGTTTGCAAGTCGCTGTCCCCTACGGTGCCGGCCAGCGCAATCAAGGTATGACTATGGGCGCGCAATTGGGTGTAATCAGGGCCAGACCAAGCCTTATCAAGGCCAGTTTGCGTGGATTTCATGTCATCAATCAGTGTTTCAAGCAAAAGTGCGGCCCCGGCTGTACCGACCAGATCCAGCAACCGGTGCAAAGGGCCAAGGTCAATGTCGCGGCGCATAAGGGGCAACTCGTCGGTTGACATTATAATTACAGGTTACCGCAGTGTGCCCCAAAGTCCAATAAGATGACAGCATTTGCCTGTGGTTTGACCTGTGGCCCGCAGTACAAATCGATTTGCCGTCAATTGACCGGGTTTACCCATAATGCGCGACCGGCGTTCCCGCCAAGGCCGACATGTTCAAAAGACCGCGCGTGGTGATCGACGGGGTCACGATATGGGCGCGGTTACCCATGCCCATCAGGATGGGGCCAACCTCTAGCCCGCCTGCCTTCAACTTTAGCATATTGCGGGCGGTGCTGGCGGCATCGGGATAAGCAAAAACCAGCACATTGGCCGCCCCTTGCAGCCGGGCATTGGGGAAGATGCGGGCGCGAAGGTCTGGGTCCAAAGCGGCATCGCCAGACATTTCGCCTTCATAGGCGAAGTCAACTTTGCGGGCATCAAGGATGGCCAAAGCGGCGCGCATACGGCGGCCTGAGTCTGAGTCGAGATTGCCGAAGTTGGAATGCGAACACAGCGCGACTTTTGGCGTTACGCCAAAGCGTTTGGCATGGCGGGCGGCACCGATGATGGTTTCGGCGATTTGGTCCGGGGTTGGGGCGGCGTGCACCTGGGTATCGGCCACGAACAAAGGGCCGTCTTCGAGGATCATCAGGGATAGCGCGCCTACGGGGCGCAAATCGCCCTTGGCGAGAATCTGGCAAACATAGTTCAGATGCCACAGGTATTGGCCGAAGGTGCCGCAGATCATGCTATCGGCATCGCCGCGATGTACGGCTATGGCCGCAATCGCCGTGGAATTGGTGCGCATAACGGCGCGGGCGATATCGGGGGTGACACCTTGGCGTTCCATCACCTCATGGTAGCTGCCCCAATAATCGCGGTAGCGGTGGTCACTTTCGGGGTTGATAATCTCAAAGTCTTTATCTGGCCGGATCGGTAGACCTGCGCGTTCGCAGCGGGCGGCGATAACCTCAGGTCGGCCGATGAGAATCGGCTTATCTGTCATTTCTTCCAACATCGCGTTGGCGGCACGCAGCACGCGTTCATCCTCGCCTTCGGCAAAGATGATGCGGCGGTCGGCGGTGCGGGCGGCATCAAACACCGGGCGCATGATAAGGGCGGATTTGAACACCGATCCGTTCAGTTTTTCGCGGTAAGACTCAAGATCTGCGATGGGCCGCGTGGCGACCCCGGTTTCCATCGCAGCGCGGGCGACGGCGGAGGCTACAACGCCGATCAGGCGCGGATCAAACGGTTTCGGGATCAGGTAATCTGCGCCAAAGCTTAGGGTTTCGCCCCGGTAAGCGGCGGCAGCTTCGGCACTTGTGGTGGCACGGGCGAGGGCGGCGATACCGTCTATGCAGGCCAGCTGCATGGCGTCATTGATTTGGGTGGCACCGACATCCAGCGCGCCCCGAAAGATGAACGGAAAACATAGCACGTTATTGACTTGATTGGGAAAATCACTGCGGCCAGTGGCGATGATGGCATTGGGGGACACAGCGCGCACGGCGTCTGGCAGAATTTCCGGCGTCGGGTTGGCAAGGGCAAAGACAATGGGGCGGGGGGCCATTTTGCCAACCATATCAGGCGTCAACACGCCGGGGCCGGAGAGGCCGAGGAACAGGTCAGCGTCCTTTATGACATCGGTCAGCGTCTGAGGCGTGGTGCCCTGAGCGTAGGCGGCTTTCTGATCTGTCATCTGGGCAGTGCGGCCATTGTAAACCAGCCCTTCCAGATCACAGAGCCAGACATTCTCGCGCCTCACCCCCAGTTTCAACAGCATGTTCAGGCAGGCAATGCCCGCCGCGCCGCCCCCGGTGGAGACGATCTTGATCTGATCGAACCGCTTGCCCGCGACAAACAATGCGTTGGTCGCCGCAGCGCCAACAACAATGGCAGTACCATGCTGATCATCGTGGAAA
>JACMNW010000262.1 GCA_014378345.1 Pseudorhodobacter sp.
CGATGTGGCGTACCATCGATAGGTCATGGCTGATGAACAGGTAGGTCAGCCCGAATTTGGTTTGCAGGTCTTCCAGCAGGTTGACCACCTGCGCCTGAATGGAAACGTCCAAAGCGGCAATCGGTTCGTCGCAGACGATGAACTTTGGGTTCAGGGCCAGTGCACGCGCAATCCCGATGCGCTGGCGTTGACCGCCGGAAAATTCATGTGGAAAACGGTTGGCAAAGCGGCGGTTCAGGCCAACCGCATCCATCAATTCATAGATCCGGTCCAGCTTTTGCGCAGGCGTCAGTTTGGTGTGTTCATCCAAAGGCTCGCCGATGATCGCGGCAAGGGTCATACGCGGGTTCAGGCTGGCTTGCGGGTCTTGGAACACCATTTGCATTTTCGGGCGTGCAAGGCGCAACGCCTCGGGGGCAAGGCTGGACACGTCAACACCGTCGATGGTGACAGACCCCGCAGTTGCTTCATAAAGCCTAAGCAATGTGCGCCCGACAGTGGATTTACCGCAGCCACTTTCGCCAACAAGGCCAAGGGTTTCGCCTTCGATGATATCAAAGCTGATGTCATCAACCGCTTTCACATTGCCCGTATGGCGGCGCAGAAGGCCTGTGTAGATGGGGAAATATTTCTTGAGATTGCGCACCGAGACAAGCGTTTTCGGAAGCGCAGGACTGGGGGCGGCATCACGCATACGCCACCTCCGGATCCCAGTGACAGGCGACATCATGGCCGTATCCGACGCGGCCTGCACCTACAACCCGGCGTATGGGGTTTTCTTTGTGACAGCGGTCAAACGCGTGCGTGCAGCGGGCACGAAACGGGCAGGCATTCGGAGCTTCTGTCATAATGGGGGGCTGGCCTTCGATCACCTCCAGCCGCGCTTGCCGTGCGGCACCAAGGGCGGGAATCGTCCGCAAAAGCGCGCGCGTGTAGGGATGGCGTGGGTTGGCAAACAGATCATCCACCGGAGCCTGTTCCACAACTTGCCCCGCATACATCACCATCACCCGGTCGGCGATGCCTGCGATAACGCCCAGATCATGGGTAATCCAGACAATCGCCATGCCAAGCTTGGTGCGAAGTTCGCGCACAAGTTCCAGTATTTGCGCCTGAATGGTGACGTCCAGCGCGGTGGTGGGTTCATCTGCGATCAGCACATCCGGGTTGCAGGCAAGGGCTATTGCAATCATCACGCGCTGGCGCATACCGCCGGAAAACTGGTGCGGATAATCGCGCAGCCGTTTGCGGGCATCGGGGATGCCGACGGTATCGAGCAATTCGGCTGCCCGGGTTTCAGCTTGCGCGCGGGTCATGCCAAGATGCTTGATCAACGGCTCGCAGATTTGGTTGCCGACGGTGAACACCGGGTTCAGGCTGGTCATCGGGTCTTGGAAGATGAAACCAACGCGGGCCCCGCGCACCGCCTGAAGGTCGTCCGCACTGATTTTCAGAAGGTCTTGTCCTGCCAGCAGCACTTGACCACCACGCACATCGGCAGGCGGCGAGGGCAGCAGGCCCAGCAGTGACATCATGGTGACAGACTTGCCTGACCCGCTTTCACCGACCACACCCAGCAGCTCGCCCGCTTGCAGATGAAAGCTGACCGAATTGACAGCGTGAATTTCACCGCCGCGGGTTCGAAATACCGTTTTGAGGCCCTTCACATCAAGGACAGGCGCGGCCCCATCGGGCATATTACACTCCCCAGTGCATTGGTATTTTTTGATCTCCGGGTGTCAGGCTGATGCCAGCCCCGGTTTATCCATTAACTGTTGATCATTTTTTATATTCCCGCAAGGCGGTTTGTTTGGGTGACGCCGGGTAAGCCAGCACCTCATCTTTGGTCAGCGCGCACAGGTCCACAGCTCTGTCGACTATGCGGGTCTGCCCTGCGCTTGATCTTCGTGCTTTGCCGTCGCAGGATACGGCCATGTGATGCGGTAGCAAGGCGTGCGAAGGGCATTGGTCATTGGGGGGGTGCTTTGCTAAAACTTCAAACACAAGGGGTCCATCATATCACTTTGGTGGGGGCAGACCGCCAGACCAGCATTGATTTCTGGGAAGGTGTGCTGGGCATGCCCTTTATTTTTGATCAGCCCAATCTGGACCGGCCTGATGAGGGACATCTGTATTTTGATCCGGGCGATGGGCGGCTGATCACCATATTCACCAACGAATCCCGCAAACCTGCGGGGCGGCGCACCTCTACCGGGGCAGGTGCTGTGCATCACGTGGCGTTTGCGGTGTCACTGGCCACTTTTCGGCAGGCAGCGGCACGGCTGATCGCGCGCGGCATTGCGGTGGAAGGTCCGAAAGACCGGGGTTTCATGGACTCGATCTACTTTGAAGACCCGCTTGGGCTGATGATCGAACTTGCCTGCTACAAGTTTGAGCCGCCCTTTGGGTGCAGCCATGCCGACGTAATGATTGCGGCCCATCGCTTGCGGGTGGCGCGCGGCGACCACCATATCGGGGAGGTGCATCTGGCCGATGCCATCGAAGGGCTGGTGCAAGCCCGCCAGCAATCGCTGTCTACAGACCGGGGTGCTAAAAACCCCTACGCGAGGTGATGCGTGATATCTGAACACACGCTGTCGCCTCGTGCGATTTTGGATAAGTTAGTCGGCTTTCCAACTGTCAGCCGCGATAGCAATCTTGATCTTGTGGATTGGGTCGAAGGCTATCTTGCCAGTCACGGTATCGTGGCACATCGGCATTGGCATGACGACCGCACCAAAGCGGCGCTATTCGCCCATGTCGGGCCGATGGTGCCGGGCGGTGTTATTCTGTCGGGGCATACAGACGTGGTTCCGGTGGACGGACAGGCGTGGACCCGCGATCCTTGGGTTGTGGCAGAACATGACGGACGGCTTTACGGGCGCGGCACCTGCGATATGAAGGGGTTTGATGCACTGGCGATCTGGGCCATGGTCGAGGCGCAGCGAGCGGGCGTGAACCGGCCCTTGCAGCTTGCCCTTAGCTACGACGAAGAAATCGGCTGCTGGGGTGCGCCGCCGATGATTGCAGCGATCGGGCGCACGCTGCCCAAAGCGGCCTGCGTGGTGGTGGGCGAGCCGTCGATGATGCGCATGGTCAACGGTCACAAGGGCGGGGCTGGCTTTGCTGTGCATGTGCGCGGGCATGAGGTGCACTCGTCGATCATGCACACCGGGGTGAACGCCATCATGACCGGGGCGCGGTTGATTGATTGGGCCAACAGGATGAATACTGAGAATGCTGCAGCGGTGCCGACGCTGCTTGCGGCGCAGTTTGTGCCGCCTTGGACCACGGTGCATGTCGGTATCATCTCGGGCGGCACGGCCGAGAATATCAGTGCC
>JACMNW010000263.1 GCA_014378345.1 Pseudorhodobacter sp.
CTGCAGCGCTTTCGCTCCGGGTGCATAGTGGCAGGAAGGGGCCAGCGGAAATAGAAAACTCCATGTCTAGACGTGCTTAAATAGGCCGTAAGGCGCATGCTTGTGTCTCACCAATGTGACGCACTGGCAGAGAAGGCATTCTAAGTACTTGATTTTACGGGAATTGGTCGGAGCGAGAGGATTCGAACCTCCGACCCCCTGCTCCCGAAGCAGGTGCGCTACCAGGCTGCGCTACGCTCCGACCGATGGGGCAAATTATACCCAGGCACGCGGTCTTGCAAGTGGGCCCGCCTACATCTGCCCATGCTGGCGTTTATCGCGCCGCTCAAACAAGCGCAGCCACAGGCTGATGCGGGGCACGGTGCCGGTATCCAGCCGCGATTGCGAATTCAGCACGGGTTGGTTTTCCGACACCCGCGGTGTGTCTTCACGCAGCACGATGTAAATGCCCGATGCCACAATCACCGCCGTGCCAATGGCCGTGTACATATCCATGCTTTCGCCGAAAAACAGTTTGCCATAAATACCCGCCCAGATAATCTGTGAATACTGCATTGGGGCCACAACAATCGCAGGGGCAGATCGGTATGCCGCAATGACCAGCGCCGAGGCGATCAGCCCTAACAAAGCCATCACCACCAGCAAGCCCAGATGTTCAATCGGCATTGGAACGTAAACAAACGGCAGCGCCAGCCCCATCAACACGAAACTTGCCACCATCGGATACAGCATCAGCACAACCGACCGCTCGTCATTGCCGATCTTGCGCACAATCACGGAGGTCATCGCACCAAAGGTGGCAGCACCCAGCGCCGCCAGATGCCCCATGCCAAGATCAACCTGCCCGGGCCGCAGCACGATCAACACCCCGATCAGCCCGACTATTACCGCAATCCCCCGCCTGGGCCCGATTTTCTCGCCCAAAATCGGGATCGCGAGCAGGGTGATCAAAATCGGCATGGCAAAGAAAATCGCATAACACTGCGCCATCGGCAGTTTGGAAAATGCGTAAAATCCCATCACCCCGGTGATAACGGCTGAAATCGTTCGGACCCCTGTCCACCATGGATGCTTTGGGATCAGATTGCCATCAGTCCTGTCTGCCATCAGCATCATGGTAACCAACGGAAACCCCATCAGCCCGGAAAAAAAGATGATCTGGAAGGAATTGTAACTGGCCCCAAGATATTTCACGACCACATCATGCGTGGCATAAAACCCAAAAGCAGCAAGGGATAATAGCGCCCCCTTAAGTGGAGAATTCAAGGCGGTCATTGGGGGGTCCGGCTGTTAGCGGTATCAAATACAGCGGCCTTGTGCGCCTGCGGCCGGGGAAGTTCAAGGGCAACTATGCGGCACTGCCGCTAATGTCAGGTGGGTCGGTCTTGGCGGGCCACAATCACAATCCCCGCCAGAATAATCACCGCTGTGCCCAAAACCGTACGGCTGATCATATGTTCGCCAAACAGCAAAGCGCCAAAAATCGCGGCCCAGATGATTTGTGAATACTGCATTGGAGCCACCACAATGCCGGGCGCGCGGCGGTAGGCGGCGATAATCAACAGATAGCCTGCAAAGTTGGTCGCGGCCATTAGGGCGGATAGCCCAAGATCGCGCAACGGCATTGGCAAGTAGACAAAAGGCAGCACAATTGCCGCTATGATCATTAGCAAAATCAACGGGTACAGGATCAAGACCACCGTCCGCTCGGCAGTGCCGGTCTTGCGGATGATGACATAGTTTACGGCCCCAAAAAGCGCACTGCCCATTGCCGCCGCATGACCCCCTTGCAAAACCCCACGGTCCGGATCAAGCGCCACGATCACGCCCATCAGACCAGCCACAACCGCCACGCCCCGGACCAGATCAATCCGTTCGTCCAGCACTGCCACGGACAGCAGGGTGATGAAAATAGGCATAGTGAAAACAATCGCGTAACACTGCGCCAAGGGCAGCGTTGCAAAGGCATAGGTGCCAAGGATGCTGTTGATCAGTACGATGACACAGCGCAGCGCCATCAACTTTGGCTGTCGGGATCGCAGAGTGCCGGGCGTGGAGTCGGCGATTGTTAACCCCGCAATCAATGGAAACGTCATCAGCCCGGCAAAGAAGATAATTTGAAACGGGTTATAGCCGCTGCCTAAAAACTTGATCGTTGCATCGGAAAACGCAAACAGTGCCATCGCTGCAAGACCAATAAGTGCGCCCTGCAGGTTAGACGGTCGCGGCATCAATAAAACCTGGATTGCGGTGTGGTTCCGGGCCGAACACGCCCCGCACAGCCTTACAGACTAGCGTCTAACGCTGCCAATATCGCATCACCCATGCCTGTGGTTGAAATCGGCGTGCCGCCATCCGGCCCCATCAGGTCTGCCGTCCGCGCGCCGTTTGCCAGCACGGTTTCAATCGCTGTTTCCACCCGTGTCGCCTCATCGCCCATGTCAAAGGAATAGCGCAGCGCCATGGCGAAACTGAGGATACAGGCAATCGGGTTCGCCAGCCCCTTGCCAGTAATGTCCGGCGCCGACCCGTGCACGGGTTCGTACATGGCCTTGGGCCGACCGTTGGCCATTGGCACGCCAAGGCTGGCCGAGGGCAACATCCCCAAAGACCCGGTCAGCATGGCGGCGGCATCCGATAGCAGATCACCGAACAAATTGTCGGTCACGATCACGTCAAACTGCTTGGGGTTGCGCACCAACTGCATCGCGCCATTGTCGGCGTACATGTGCGAAAGCTGCACATCCGGGTATTCGTTCACATGCACCCAAGTCACTTCTTCACGCCACAGAATCCCCGATTCCATGACGTTGGCCTTTTCCATCGAACAGACGCGGTTGTTGCGTTTACGGGCCAACTCAAACGCCGACCGCGCGACGCGGCGAATTTCGTTGGTGGTATAGCGCTGGGTATTGATCCCTACACGCCCGCCTTCATTATCATCAAAAATCCCGCGTGGTTCGCCAAAGTAAACCCCGCTGGTCAATTCGCGCACGATCATGATATCCAGACCCGCGACGATTTCCCGCTTCAGCGATGAGAAATCAGCCAGCGCGTCAAAACACTGGGCTGGGCGCAGGTTTGCAAACAGGTCCATCTCTTTGCGCAGCCTTAGCAGCCCGCGTTCCGGCTTGACCGAAAAATCCAAGCCGTCGTATTTCGGCCCGCCCACAGCCCCCAACAAAACTGCATCAACCAACTGTGCCTTGGCCATCGTATCATCATGCAGTGGCGTGCCATGCGCATCATAGGCACAACCGCCGACAAGGTCTTCGGATACGTCAAAGGTCAAGCCGCGTTTGGCCCCATACCACGCGATGATGCGTTTTACCTCGGCCATAACTTCGGGGCCGATACCGTCACCGGCAAGGATAAGAAGGGATGGGTTGGCCAAGATGTACCTCTGGGGTTAATGCGTAAATTCCCCTGTGGCCTAGCCAATGGCCAGAGAGACGTCAAGGTCAGGTGGGTTCGAGGTGCGGCAGGTCAGTAAACGCTTCCACCAGATAATCAAACACCCGCCTGATGCGCGGGGTCTGCCGCAACGCCTCTGCAGCTGTTAACCACACAGGAAGTGCAGGTAGCGCCACAAACGGGGCTACACGTTCAACCAACGGGTCTGCATCGCCGACAAGGCACTGCATACCACCAATCCCGCAGCCCGCCCGCACCAGGTTCCAATAGACCACTTGATCATCACAGCGCAGAGGGAAATCGTTTCGCGTACGGGTGATCCCCAGCGCCTGCAACATTCGTAACATCTGATCTGACCGATCAAATCCGATCAGATCACGGACGAGAACTTCGTCATGCGTCGTAGGCCGCCCAACCCTGTTTAGATAGGTTTTCGCGGCGTAGAGCCCCAACGGCAGGTCGATCAAATGCTGGGTGATCAGATCCAATTGCGTGGGACGGTACATCCGCACGGCAATATCCGCCTCGCGGAACAGCAGGTTTTCAGAGGTGTCGCTGGGGACCAGCTCAATTTCTATCTGCGGCTCACGCATACGCAAATCGGCCAGCATGGCGGGCAGGATATACGTGGCCATGATCTGGCTTGCGGTGATGCGCACCGTGCCAGACATATCCGCGTCGCGCCCGGCCGCGGCAAGTGACAACGCCTGCGCCGCCTCTTGCATCGCCTGCGCATGTGGAAGCAACGCCGTGCCTGCGACGGAAAGTGCAAGCCCGCGTGCCGTGCGCGTGAACAGCGTCAGCTTTAGCGCAGTCTCAGTTTCGGTAATATGGCGGCCAAGGGTGGGCTGGCTAAGGCCAAGCACGCGCGCAGCACCTGACAGCGAACCGGACTCGGCCACGGCAAGGAAGGATCGCAGCAAAGACCAGTCTGGTGCGTTATCCATTCACTATTGAATATGCCATCCCAGAATTTATGCAATACCTATGTTATTTATGAATTGGTATCAGGGGGCAATGATAGGAGAATTGCTATGCCCCAAACCGTTCTTATCCTCGGCGCGTCCGGTCTTTTTGGCAGCCATGCCGCAACCGCCTTTCAAGACGCAGGCTGGACCGTGCGAAGGTACATCCGTGGCACCGATATGGGCCGCGCGGCAATCGGGGCTGACCTGATCGTCAACGCCCTGAACCCGCCCAAATACCATAACTGGGCGCGACTGATCCCTCAGATAACCGCCCAGGTGATCGCCGCCGCCAAGGC
>JACMNW010000264.1 GCA_014378345.1 Pseudorhodobacter sp.
CAAACTGATGCCCGTATAGATGCCCATCGACAGCAGCTTTTCCTTTCCGGCAATCCGATACTTGAAATGCCAAAGCCGCTACCCGGTCGGTTTGACGGTCAGGAACAGGCCTTCAAAGTCAGATACCTTGTAAGGCTTGTCGCGGGGCTTCAGCGTTCGAATCGTGGCGTCGCTTAATGGCATGCTGGGGGTATCGCCTTTTCAGGGTTTTCCTGATACCCCCAATAATACCCCCAAATCTGGGGGTATCGTGGCGGACCTTGCCAGACGGTATCGGACAACTGACTTAACAAAAACCTTATATTACAGGTTTTTTCGGATGTCATTACACGATTTTGGAGGGTAATTTGGTGCCGCTGAAGGGATTCGAACCCCCGACCCCATCATTACGAATGATGTGCTCTACCAGCTGAGCTACAGCGGCTCAATTTCTGCTTCATACCATTCCGTAGCGGCGATCTGTACCCCTAATTTGCGCGCCTTACGATTGCTTCCACATCAATTTCTTCCGGTTCAATCACCGTCGGCTCCGGTTTCGGCATCATCAGCGGAACCAGATCGACACTGCCCATACCCGCCGCCGGGGCCCGCCAGCTTAACGTATCAAACCCACCGCAGTTTTCACAGATAGGGGCCCATTCCGCATGAATGGCCTGACATTTATCGCAGCACCATTGCGGCCCTCTTGGTGCCGATAGTGCCCGCGCCAGCAAGCCGCGAACGACGGTTTCATCCGCCCCCTCGCCGCGTTCAATCGCCGCCATCAATGCAATAGACCGTCCGGTAGGCGCAGATGTCGCCAAATCCCCCAGTGCGCGGCGCGCGGATGGAAAATCTTCCGCCGCGATATTCAGCTCTGCCAGCAACATTTTCGTTTCCGGATCATCAGGCCGCAGCCCTGTCAGCACTTTGAACCGTTTTACACGGGCGGCGGGGCTTTCCTCTGGCTCAATCTCCGCAAATGCCGCAGCAAGATCGGGATGCGGCATGACTTCCCACGCTTTCTTCAATACCCGAACAGCGTTCTTTTTTTCATTCTTCAAGATATAACTCCGCGCGGCCATCGCGGCAGCGGGAATGAGATCAGGCGACAGTTTGTTCGCTTCAATCGCCGCTTCGCGCACGTCGATCGGCGACGCTTCGTCCATTACAACGCGCGCCTCTTGCAGGGCCAGCACAGCATCGCGGCGGCGGTACACATCGCGCGGCAGGTCGCCGGATTTCAGCTTTGCCCCCAATGTGGTGCGCGCGCCTTTCCAATCAGCGTGCTCCGCCTGCAGCTTTAAAAGCACATCCTGCGTTTCGGTATGTTTCGGCTTCAACGCAAATGCCTTTTCCGCCAACTTTAACGCTGTCGCGGTATCCCCTTCCGCCAGCTTTTGCTTCATCAGTCCACGAATGCCCACAAACCGCGTGCCGTGATCCCCCAAAAGCGCCTTATACGCTGCCGTCGCGCGCTTTGTATCGCCAGCCATTTCCGCGGCTTGGGCGACAAGCAAGGTTGTCAATTCAGGTTTATCCAAAAACTTTTCGGCTTTTGCTGCCCGCGCAAGTGCAATGCGCCCTTCGCCCGACGCAATTGCCATCATGCCTTCGGCCAGCGCCTGATAGCCTTTGCGTTCCCGGTTGCGGTCAAAGTACCGCGAAATGGCGGTTTCATCGCCGTTCAGAAAGCGCAAAGTTGCGACGATCAAACCAACCAGTTTCAAAATCAGCCAGACCAAAAGCATTAGGGCAAGTGCCGCAATCACGGCCTGCAACGGCCCAAAAGTAAATTCATAACCAGCTGCAGCAATCCGAATGCCGCCACCTGTATCCATCAACATGCCTGCGCCAAAAGTCAGGCCCGCAATGGCAGCAACAAACATCAAAACCTTGATCAAAGACCAGATCATCGCAGCGCCCCTATTGCCCGTTCAGTGTTGCGGAAAGTGCAGAAATAGCCTGTTCAGTGTCTATTCTTCGGGTGGCGTCGGCGATCCAAGGGGCCATGGCTGCTGCGCCAGCGGGTGGCAGTCCTACAAGTTCCGCAAGCACAGCCTTGATCTGGCCATCCCGCAAGGCCGCTTCGGCACGCGATAAAACGGCATCTGGATCTGTGCCTTCATGCGGTGTAAGCGACCGCGCGCCCGATTGGGTGCGCAAAAATGAGGTCAGCCTGCCTGCCCAGCCATCCCCCATATCCGCCCGGATCGACGCATCAAGTGCAGCGCGCGCTGAAGGTGCAAAGCCGTCTTGCAAGGACAAAAGGGTTGGCACGGCTTCGGTGGCTGCGGCCAAAGATGCGGGAACGTCCGCCCCCATGGATTTAAGGCCCTCTAACGCGGGGCCAAGGGGTGCGCCACTTTCAAAGGCAGCTCTGATATGGCTTAAAGCGGCCTGCTTGGCGGCGGTTTCGGCAGCAACCTCTGCCGCATCAAGGCGGGCTTGGGCAGCGGATGATGCAGCCTCGATATCGGCGGTCAAAGCGGGGCCAGCAGCTTTCTGCGCATCGACTTGGGCCTTCAAACCGGTTAACTCGCGGGCCATTGCAGCAAGTGCGGCGGCAGGTGCGCCGGTTCCACCCGCCGATGCGGCTTCAATTTCTGTAAGTCGATCTTCCAGCGCCGTTAAACGGGCCGACAGCGAAGTAACGTCTGGTGCTGCACCTTCTAGGGCTGCAAGCCTGTCGCCAAGCGTCGCATCTGGTGCGGGCCTGGCAGAAAGCGCAGCCAAATCCGATTTTAGCGCAACGTCGTTTGCTGCTTGTGTGTCAAGCTGGGTTTGAAACGCGGCAATGGCGTCTGCCGTACTGGTATCGGGAAAGGCGTACTTTGCCGCACCAAACCCGGCACCTGCCAAAAGCGCGCCGCCAACCACAAATCCTAGCAGCCCAGACCCACTCTTTGCTGGCGCTTGCGAAGCTGGGGCTGAGGTTGGTATTGCGCGATCTGCAATTTCATCCAAGCGATCTGGTTCTTGCAGGATTACCGGATCCGCTGCCTCCACTGCCAGCAAGGCGCTGTCATCTTCGCTGAACTTTGTATTTTCCGCGTCTGCCATGGCTGGAACTCCGCCTTGTGATTGCGGCGAATTTCGCGCCGCATGGGGTATCTTAATCTGTCTGTGCGGCGGCATTCAAGCGCGCTGCAATTCCGCCAAAAGCAATGCAACTACGTCAACCATTGCTGCTGCATCTGGTCGCTGCGCAATCATCACTTGGGCATCAAGATTGCGTGCTTCAAGGGCTACATCGCCACTCATCTTGGCGACGAACAAGGGGGAAATACACTTTATGCGCGCCATTTCAGCGGCAAATATCACTGCCGTTCGGGGTGAAAACAGGGGCACTATCACGGGCACTTGCGCGCGCAAAACAGTGACAGCAGCATCTGTAAGTGCCAACTGCTCTTGGGCATAAATCACCATATCAATAGTGTCTATTCCAGCCGATTGAAGCAAGTTGGTAATATTGCCGCGCGTATCCCGGCCCCTCAGGTGAAGTAACTTTCCCTCAGGCCGCTGCACCTTGATCTGCGCAATTAAACTGGCCGCATCTTCGGCCACACATACGGGAATAAGCCGCGCCTCGCGGGCGGCATCGGCTGTGCGTTCCCCCACGCAAAACACATCTTTTGGAAGAAGGTCTGCCCCACTAAGCCGAATATACCCCTCCACTCCGGTTTGCGAGGTAAGGATCAACGCCGAAAACGGGCCCGCAGGTAGAACCGGCGCAAAGAATTTGGGGGCTAAAAGCGGGGTTTTGATGATATTCAATTCGTCGCCGAATCGCGCCATCAGGCGTTCGGCAAAATCAGCACCTTGCGCTTTGGGGCGAGTTAACAAAAGCGGCACGGGGTGGCTGCGGGATTGTGTGAACATGCTTCCGGTGTTACCTGCGGTTAACCTTTCTGGCAATCGGTGGCGGATGCCCAAACCACTTACCTTTCTGGGGCTTGAAAGCAGTTGCGATGATACCGCTGCTGCTGTTGTGCGCTATCTGCCGGGTCACCTTGGGCAAATTCTGTCGTCGGTGGTAGATGGCCAAACTGCCCTGCACGCGCCTTTTGGCGGTGTAGTGCCGGAAATCGCCGCCCGCGCCCATGCTGAACGGCTGGATCATTGCGTTGAGCGGGCATTGTTGGATGCGGGCCTGACCCTGGCGGATATCGACGGCATCGCCGTTACGGCCGGGCCGGGGCTGATTGGCGGTGTATTGTCTGGCGTGATGTGTGCCAAAGGGATTGCCGCCGCGCGAGGCCTGCCGTTAGTGGGCGTTAACCATCTGGCGGGGCACGCATTAACGCCGCGGCTAACCGATGGCGTGTCATTTCCCTATCTGATGCTGCTGGTATCCGGCGGGCATTGCCAGTTTTTGCTGGCGCGCGGCGTGGATGATTTCACCCGTCTGGGCGGCACCATTGATGACGCCCCCGGCGAGGCGTTTGATAAAATGGCCAAACTGCTTGGCTTGCCGCAACCCGGTGGCCCGATGGTGGAGGCTGAGGCGGCACATGGTAACCCAAAACGTTTTGCCTTTCCTCGCCCGTTGCTGGATAGGCCCGGTTGTGATCTTTCGTTTTCCGGCCTGAAAACCGCCGTTCTGCGCGCCCGCGATGCGTTGATTTCCGCGCAAGGCGGCATCACGGTGCAAGACCGCCGCGATCTTTGTGCGGGCTTTCAAGCCGCTGTCGCTGATGTTCTGGCCGAAAAATCCAAACGCGCGTTGGCCCAATCACCGCCGGTAACTGCGGTTGCAGTTGCTGGCGGGGTTGGCGCCCATAAAGCCATTCGCGCTAGGTTAGAGACTGGTTGCGTAAGCGCAGGCGTGCAATTTCTGGCCCCGCCCTTGGCCCTGTGCACCGATAATGCCGCGATGATCGCCTGGGCCGGAATAGAACGCTTTCGCAACGGCGCGCGCGACGGAATGGATCTTGCCGCCCGTCCGCGTTGGCCGCTGGATACCATAAGTCCGGCGATGTTGGGTTTTGGCAAAAAAGGGGCCAAAGCATGATTCTGGTTATTGGCGCGGGGGCGTTTGGCACCGGTTTGGCAATAGCACTGGCGCAGGCTGGCCGCGACGTGCAGCTTTGGGCGCGCGATGCGGGCCATGTGGCGGCCATGCAGACCACGCGCCACAACCACACGCGGTTGCCGGGCGTTGCCTTTCCGCCAAATCTGCTTATCACGGAATCGTTTCCACAAACCGCCGATGTTGTTTTGCTTTGCATGCCGATGCAGGCGCTGGCGGGCGCTTTGCCGTCAATGGCCGCAATTCTGAACGGAATTCCGTTGGTGGCCTGCTGCAAGGGGATCGATCTTGCAACCGGCAAAGGGGCAACGGCCTTGCTTGCGGAGGGTTGCCCAAAATCGCCGGTCGCCATTCTGACAGGCCCCAGCTTTGCCGCTGATATCGCGCGTGGGCTGCCCACGGCGCTGACGCTGGCTTGTGCGAATGACACCGTAGGCGAAACGTTGCAGCGGTTGATTTCGACCCCAACATTGCGGATTTATCGTACGACGGATGTGATGGGCGCCGAACTTGGTGGTGCGCTAAAGAACGTGATCGCCATCGCGGCGGGCATTGTGATTGGGGCGGGGCTTGGGGATTCGGCCCGTGCCGCCTTGATGACGCGCGGTTATGCAGAGTTGGCACGTGCAGCAACATCACTGGGTGCACGCGCAGAAACGCTTGCAGGATTGTCCGGGCTTGGGGATTTGGTCCTTACCTGCACGTCGGAACAATCCCGCAATTTTCAGTTTGGTCGCGCCTTGGCGACCGGCCAGACCTTTGACCCTGCGATTACCGTAGAAGGTGTGGCTACCGCGCAAGCTATGGCAAAACTGGCCACTGCGCATGCTCTTGATCTGCCGATTACTGCGATGGTGGCGGCACTGACCACTGGCCAAGTGACCCTGAACAGCGCCATTCAAACCCTTATGTCCCGCCCTTTGAAACAGGAATAGCCCCATGCGCGTTGCCCTTATCTGCATCGACAAACCGGGTGCCCTGCAAACTCGGCTTGATAACCGCGCGGGGCATTTGGCGCATATAGCGGCCACGGGTGTGGTTGAGATGGCTGGGCCGTTTCTGAACCCGGAAGGGCAAATGACGGGGTCATTGATTATCCTGAACGTCGATAGTCTGGCAGATGCCCAGAATTGGGCCGTGTTAGACCCTTATTCTGTGGCTGGCCTGTTCCAATCCGTAACCATAACCGAATGGAAAAAGGTGGTCGGATGACCTATTGGCTGTTCAAATCTGAACCCGATACCTGGGGCTGGGATGACCAGGTTGCCCGGGGTTATGTGGGCGAAGAATGGCACGGCGTGCGCAATTATCAGGCGCGCAACAACATGCGCGCGATGGTGGTCGGCGATTTGGGATTTTTTTATCATTCCAACATCGGGAAGGCCGTTGTCGGCATTATTGAGGTTTGCCGTACCAGCTTGCCCGATAGCACAACCGACGATCCGCGCTGGGATTGTGTGATGATCCGGGCGGTGCGCCCCTTTGCAAAACTCGTCACACTTGATGAGTGCAAGGTGCAGCCGGGGTTGGAAAAGATGGTGCTGATCAACAATTCGCGCCTGTCGGTGCAACCTGTTTCCCGCGATGAATGGCGTATTGTTTGCG
>JACMNW010000265.1 GCA_014378345.1 Pseudorhodobacter sp.
CTCAGCGTTTGTAGCTTCGGCATCGGTGCGATCAACGGTAGTGCGGGTATCGAGCAAAAATCGCTGTGCCGATTGGTGGCGGGCGGCAAGGCGGGCGGCGTCTTCGGTGGCTTGGCCCTGCACGGTTTCATGGTCTGTCAGGGCGGCGGCGGCGGCACGGGCCGCTTCGGCCAAATCCGCCAAGCGGTCTTCATGGCCGATCGTGGCGCGGGTGACTTGGTCAAGTTCCCAGTCCAACCGCGTGATGGTTTCAACAGCGTCGCGGTTCAGGCCTGCTTCGCGGTCTATGTCATGGCCAAGCTGCGCGGACCGCGCACGCAGGGTTTCGATCAGGGCAAGTGCGCGGGCTTCTTGATCGGCCAGCGTGTCCCGCTGGACGGACAGGCGTTGCAGTACAGCGGCGGCGATGGCTTCTTCTTCACGCATTGCGGGCAGGGCCGCGTCGGCTGTGGCGCGCAGGACGGTGGCAAGGCGGGAGGTTTGTTCAGCGCGTGATGCGGCAATGACACGGTCGCGCAGGGTGGCATCGGCCTCTAGCCGCGCAAGATCAGCCTCGCGCCAGCGGCGGTACAGAAGCATACCTTCGGCGCGGCGCAATTCCTCGCCGATTTCGCGGTATCGGGCGGCCTGGCGGGCTTGGCGGGCAAGGGTGGCAAGCTGGGTGGCCAAGGCTTCGAGCACATCGTCAAGCCGGGTCAGATTGACCTCTGTCGCGGAAAGGCGGAGTTCAGCTTCATGCCTGCGCTGATAAAGGCCGGAGATACCGGCGGCTTCTTCCAATATACGGCGGCGGCTTTTGGGTTTGGCATTGATCAGTTCAGAAATTTGGCCTTGGCGGACCAAAGCAGGCGAATGCGATCCGGTAGAGGCATCTGCAAACAGCATCTGGATATCGCGCGCGCGGACCTCTTTCGCGTTGGCCTTGTAGGCAGATCCGGCATCGCGGGTGATGCGGCGGACGATTTCGATCTGGTCGGCCTCGTTAAACCCCGATGGGGCCAAGCGTTCGGAGTTGTCGATCACCAGCGCCACTTCGGCAAAGTTGCGGGCGGGCCGTGTGGCAGCACCGGCGAAAATCACATCCTCCATTTCGCCGCCGCGCATGGCCGTGGGGCGGTTTTCGCCCATCACCCAACGGATCGCCTCCAAAAGGTTGGATTTGCCGCAGCCATTGGGGCCGACAACACCTGTCAGGCCCTGATGGATGACAAGATCCGTCGGGTCGACAAAGCTTTTGAAGCCGTTGAGGCGAAGGCGGGAAAAGCGCAACCTTTGTAACCTTGTGATTCCGACGGTTGCCTACAGTCTTGCGAAGCCGGGTCTAAGTCAATCAGCACCCCACCGGATATGGGGCGGATAAGCGGGTTATCCCCAAGATATTGGTTGAGTTGACGGATGGCACCGGTCGGCGTCTGATGCTGTGAAGGAGCCGTCATGAAACCACAGCGCGCGCAAGACCCCTATGATTGGCTGCATTTGCGCGACCTGATTGTACGCGCTTTTGCGCACATGGATGGGCGGATCGATCCGCCGTCATCGGCGCATCACCTGACGCCTGCGGATATTGCAGACCAAGCGGTGACGGGTGAGGTTTGGGTGATTGGCGCGCCTGCGGTGGCTTGTGTGTTTATCTCGCCCCTGCCCCACGCGCTGTATCTGGGCAAGTTGGCGGTAGACCCGGCGGTTCAACGGATGGGTTATGGGCGACGGTTGATCGCGGTGGCAGAACTGCGCGCCCACGCGTTCGGGTTGCCCGCGTTGGAGCTGTGGACGCGCATTGAACTTACGGAAAATCACGCCACCTTTCGGGCGTTGGGGTTTGCGCAAACGGGCACCCGCGCGCATGCGGGGTTTGATCGCCCGACGACGTTGATTTTCACCAAGCGCTTGGGCACTGCCGCCTGATTTAAGGGAACTGAATGACTGATTTGACACTTTTGACGATCTGCGGTGCCTTGCGTGCGGGGTCGACCAACCGGTTGCTGTTGGCCGAAGCGGCGCGGATTTTTGGCGCGGCGCGCGTGGTAATGGGCGATTTACGACTTCCCCTGTATGACAATGATCTGGAGGATACTTCGGGGATACCGGACGAGGTGCAGATGTTGGCGGACCAAATTCGCGGGGCGGATGCGGTGGTGATATCGACGCCGGAATACAATAAATCCTTGTCTGGCGTTTTGAAGAACGCGCTGGATTGGGTCAGCCGGGTGCCGGGGGCTGCGTGGCGGGATAAGCCGGTGGCCATTGTGTCTGCTGCCGATGGCCGGGCGGGCGGTGAGCGAGCGCAGTTTGCATTGCGGCTGTGCATGGTGGCGTTTCGGCCAAGGCTGCTGACGGGGCCAGAGGTGATGGTAGCAAATTCGCGGCAGGCGTTTGATGCGGAGGGGCGGTTGAGTGATGCGCGCACGGTAAAGGGATTGACGGAATTGATGCAGGCGTTGCGGGTAGAGGCGATGCGTTAGGGCACATTTCGAAAAGTGTGCAACGGTTTTCGGATGAAATGCGCGCGTCGACTAATGTTTCAGGCTGGCGTTAACGTGAAATTCGGGTGGGATGGTATCATGACCGTCCAGCACCAGATCGGCCATCACTTCGGCCACTTTCGGGGCCATGCCAAAGCCGATCTTGAAGCCGCCATTGGCGATGAAATGGCCGGGGCGGTCTGGCCAAGCGCCCAGCATCGGGGCGCGTGACTTGGCGCGGGGGCGCAAGCCTGCCCAGCAGGTTATGACGGGGGCATTTGCCAGAGCCGGGCAAGCGAGAATGGCTTTTTGGTGCAAGGCATCGAGTTGGGTGTCGGTAGCCTGCGGGTCGGTCCATGTGGATTCCGACGTAGAGCCGATGGCAACTGTGCCATTGGCGTGGGGCACGATATGCAGTCCGTCGACAAAAAGTTGCGGTTCGTTTTGGGCATCGTGGCGCAGCAGCAGGGCTTGGCCTTTCACGCCGCTGCCAGCGGGTTGGGTGAGGGCTTCGGACAGGTCATAGAGGCCAGCGGTCCCGGTGGCCCAGATGGTTGGGCCTTCGGGTTGCGCGTTGCCGATGATGATTTCGCCGCCTTTGGACGTGATGGCAGCAGCTAGGGCTGCCAAGGCCTGCACCGGGTTCAAGCGGGCGGTGAGGGTATCTTGCACCATAAAGCCAGAGGGACTTTGCGGTTGCCATTGTGCGTTGGTGGTGGGGATGACCTGCCAATCGGCCAGCCCACGCCAAAGGGTTTGCGCGGTCTGATGACGCGCGTTTGCGATGTCCACGGCACGGGCATCGGCCAAGGGCTGCAGGCGGCCAGTGCGGCCGTAGCCTGTGGGCAAATTGGAGGCTTTGGCCACCGCTGCCCACCAGCTTTCGGCCATCAGCAGGCTTTCGAGTTGAAAGGCTTTCTTGGCATTCCATGCCTCCGGCACATGCGGCGACAGGCTGCCCACCGGGCCGCCGCTGGAGCCTGCACCGATTTCGCGAGACTCGATCACGCGCACCTTTACACCGCGCAAGGTGGCGGCCCAAGCGATGGACAGGCCGAAGACTCCAGCACCCATTACTGTAATATCTGGCCTTGCCATTTCGCCTGCCCTTACTCATTGTCAGACAACTCGCGGAAACCCCTGCCCGCGACCAAGGGTTTACGGCAAATGATTTCCCCCGACCAGAGTGCGGCTTTAAGCTGGCGCGACGATGTGATCCCGGTATCGACACGGTTTGACGACCCCTATTTCTCGCTTGGCGGCGGGCTTGCAGAAACGCGGCATGTGTTTTTGGGCGGCAATGATTTGCCCGCGCGGTTTGTGCCCGGCTTTCATGTAGCGGAACTGGGGTTTGGCACCGGGTTGAACCTGTTAGCCACGTTGATTGCTTGGCGCAGTGCTGGGAGCATGGGGCTGTTGCGCTATACCTCGTTTGAGGCCTATCCGATGACGGCGGGCGATATGGCACGGGCGCTGGCGGCGTTTCCGGAGGCGTTGGCGGTGGCGGGGCCGATGCTGGAGCAATGGGCGGCGGGCAAAACCACGATCCGCCTGCTGGATTTGGAAGCAGAGGTTATTCTTGGCGATGCAGGGGAGGCGTTGCCGGCGTGGGGCGGGGCCGCGGATGCGTGGTATCTGGATGGGTTTTCGCCTGCGAAGAACCCGGAATTGTGGACGGATAGCTTAATGCAAGGCGTGGCGCGGCATACCAAACCGGGCGGCACCTTTGCCACCTATACGGCGGCGGGGCATGTGCGGCGCAGTTTGGCAGAAGCCGGGTTTACGGTGGAACGGCGCGTAGGGTTTGGTGCGAAACGGCATATGTCGGCAGGGGTGTTGGCATGACTGACAAAGACGCGACTAAGGGCATCAGGTTGATGATCACCGCCGTGACCGTGTTTGCCATGCAAGACGGATTCTCGCGGCATTTGGCGGAAACGTATAACACCTATATGGTGATCATGATCCGTTATTGGTTTTTCGTGGCCTTTGTCGTGGTGTTGGCAATGCGTCAACCGCAAGGGTTTCGCGCCGCCATTCGCACCCGCCATCCGTGGTTGCACCTTTTGCGCGCCAGTCTGTTGATCACCGAGGTTTGCGCTATTGTGCAGGGCTATACCTTGATCGGGCTGATCAACAGCCATGCGATTTTTGCGGTTTGCCCATTGCTGGTGGCGGGGTTGGCGGTGCCTTTATTGGGCGAGCGGATCTCATGGCAACGCTGGGCGGCGATTGGCGCCGGGCTGGCGGGGGTGTTGATCATTTTGCAGCCCGGGTCAGGGGTGTTTTCGCTGGCATCGTTGCTGCCGTTTGCCGCCGCGTTGATGTTCGCGATTTATAGTTTGCTGACACGCCTTGCCACCCGAGACGAGCCTGCCTTTGTGGCTTTGTTCTGGGTTGGGATCATCGGGGCAGTATTGGTGACGGCAATTGGTTTGCCGAATTGGCAGCCGATGTTGGGGGCAGACTGGCTGTGGATGACAGTTTACGCGCTACTTGCACTGCTGGGGAATTGGCTGTTGATCCGGTGCTATGAAGTGGCGGAGGCGAGTTCGGTACAGCCCTTCGCCTATTTGCAGATCGTGTTGGTAAGCTTGGTCGGGATTGTGGTGTACGGTGAGGTATTGCGCCCGCCGGTGTTGATTGGCGGGGCGATTGTCGTGGCGGCGGGGCTATTCGCGCTGCTGCACAATCGACGGCAGGGGAAAGTTATATTGCCACAATAATCGCTTAATTCCCCGTCAGTTCCGCCATAATCCGCACAGGGCCGACCGCACCCTTCAGTTTGGCACGGTAGATCACCACGCTTTCCGACACGCGCATGACGTAGGTTCGGGTTTCGGTGAAGGGGATGGTTTCCACCCAATCGACGACATCGACATCGGCGCTACGTGGATCGCCAAAGTCGGCAATCCAGCGACGGGGCCGGCCGGGGCCTGCATTGTAACCGGAGGCCACGAGGGCGACCGAGGGGCCAAATTCATCGATCAGTTTGCGCAGGTATGTGGAACCCAAGGTGACGTTGTAGGCGGGGTCAGAGGTTAGTTTGCCCGGCTCATACGGCAGGCCCGCCGCGGGCGCGATCTGCTTGGCAGTGCCCGGCATCACTTGCATCAAGCCGCGCGCGCCTGCGGGGCTGATCACCGCGGCATCAAACTCGCTTTCGCGGCGCGAAATGGACAGGGCAAGGGCGCGGCTTACTGGCAAATCGTCGGGCACCATATCGGTGATCGGGAAGTAGGCACGGGGCAGAATGATGCCGCGTTCCGCGGCTTGTTTGCCGATGAGAACCGCTATATGCGGCTCGTCCGCCTCCAGCGTGTAATCGGCGAGTTGATCAAGTTCGCCTGCAGACAGGCTTTCTGCGAGCTGAAGGATAAAACGTTTGCCAAGGCTGCGGTCGCCCGCACGGACCAACAGGCGCGCGGCTTGAAAAACCGATGATCCGGCAAAACTGGCATTGCGCCAGTCGGACGGGCGGGTGTTGAAAAGCAGGCCCGCATCCAGCGTCAGGCCAAGCCGTTCAGCGGCAAGCAAGCCATAGTATGCGGTTTGGTTTTGAGCAGCCTCGGTATAGGCGGTTTTGGCGGATTTTTTTTCACCGTTTGCTTCATACGCGCGGCCCTGCCAATA
>JACMNW010000266.1 GCA_014378345.1 Pseudorhodobacter sp.
AGATGATGGCCGACGGGGTGATTTCTGGGGGAATGATTCCCAAGACCGAAACGGCACTGGCAGACTTGGATGCAGGCGTGCGGGCGGTTGTTATCCTTGACGGACGCATCCCCAACGCCTGTTTGCTGGAGTTGTTCACTGACCACGGCGCGGGGTCGTTGATCCGGTCAACCGAACCCAGGGTAAAGCCTCGCTAACAGTAGCTTTTTTGGGCCACCGCGACTAAGCTATTGATCATGGGTAGCGAAGCAATCATCCGTCTTGTCGTGTTTTTGGGCTTGTTTGTGCTTTTTGCCGGGTTAGAAGCGATTGCCCCGCGCCGAAGACGCGATTTACCGCGCGCGTCACGCTGGTTTACCAATATCTCTTTCACCGTGCTAAACACGCTGGCCTTGCGGGCAGTGGCTGTGGCAATGCCGTTTCTGGCGATTGGCGCTGCGGTGGATGCGTGGCGGCATGGCTGGGGTCTGCTGAACCAAGTGCAATGGCCGTGGTTGGTTGAGGGGCTCTTGGCATTGCTGGCCTTGGATTTTGCAATTTGGGTGCAGCATTGGGTAACCCACAAAGTGCCGCTTTTCTGGCGCTTTCACCGGGTGCATCATGCCGACCGCGATATGGATGTAACCACGGGTATCAGGTTTCATCCGGTGGAAATCGCGGCATCCATGGGGCTGAAGATCGGGCTTATTTACCTGCTGGGGCCGATGGCAGTTACGGTTCTGGTGTTTGAGGTGCTTCTGAACGGCACCACCCTGTTCAACCATGCCAATCTGCGGCTGCCCCTGTGGCTGGACCGCGCCGTGCGGCTGGTGTTGGTGACACCTGATATGCACCGGGTGCATCATTCGGCAAAGCGCCATGAACATGACAGCAATTTTGGTTTTGCCCTATCAATCTGGGACAGGATTTTCGGCACCTACCGCGCACAGCCCGAAGGCGGGCATGATGGCATGACGGTAGGGTTGGAATGGCAAGATGCGCGCCCATCTCGGCTGGACTGGAGCCTTTTGTTGCCGTTCCGGCGCAAATGACGCTGGCACGAATTAGGGCGATGGCGGCAGCGCATCAACTGGCGGTGCTTGGCGGTTTTGCAACCGGGCCCGATGATGGTTTGCCACGTGATACCAAAACATTTTTGCTGCTCGGGCCGCGCGAGCCGGGGTTTTGGCCGCATCTTCAGGCGCAGCCGGAATGGGGCAACCCGGACCCGGTTGATCGCTGGTCGCGCCGCGTGATTGGCACCATGGCCTGCGATCTTGAGGCAAAGGCGCTGTTTCCTTTTGGCGGGCCGCCCTACCACCCTTTCTACAAATGGGCGCTGAAATCGGGGCGGTGCTGGGACAGCCCGGTGCGCTTGTTGGTGCACGATACTGCAGGGTTATTCGTTTCATTCAGGGGTGCACTGGCGTTGAAAGAGGCGGTGGAATTGCTTCCTGTTTCGACCAAGCCTTGCGATACTTGCACAAACAAGCCTTGTCTGGCCGCTTGTCCAGTTGGGGCGCTGACACCTGCTGGCTATGATTTACCCAAGTGCCATGCCTACCTTGATACACAGGAAGGTAAAGACTGTATGACAACTGGCTGTGCTGTGCGCAGGACTTGCCCCCTGTCCCTTGCCTATGCAAGGATGCCTGAACAATCGGCATATCACATGGGGCAATTTCACAAATGACCAAACGCCTGATCCTGACCCGCCATGCCAAATCAGCGTGGGATGATCCCTTGATGCCCGATCACGACCGTCCGCTGAATGAACGCGGCAAGGCGGCGGCCGCGGATTTGGGGCAATGGTTGGCCTCGCGGGGCTATGTGCCAGATGAGGTGCTGTGTTCAGACGCCGAACGCACCCGTAGAACATGGTCTGGGATAACGCCCGCCCTGCCCGGCACACCGATTTTGGAACTGAAACCGGCGCTTTACCATGCAGGGCCGGACGTGATGCTGGCAGTTTTGCGGCATGCTAAAGCTGACTGCGTGATGATGATCGGCCACAATCCTGGCATTGCCGAATTTGCCCACCGCCTTGTGTCGCACGCGCCGCAGAACGCAGAATTTCAGCGCTATCCGACTGGGGCGACCTTGGTAATGGAATTTGACGTCACATCCTGGGAACAAGCGGCTTATGGTGGGGCGACGGTGCTTGATTTCATCGTACCAAGCGAGATAGATGCCTGACGCGGGCCAAATCCGCACCGAAAAAAGGGCAGCACGATGGATTACGGAAAACAGGGCAACCAAAAGGTTGGCAAGCACGAGCCAATTAACAAAGAAGGCGGCAAGGGCGCAAAAGAAACTTCCAACGGTCGCCCTACCAAGGCCGAACTGGTGGCAAAGTTGAAAGCTGCGGCAGAGGCCAAGCAGAAAGACCAAGCCTGATAAGGCGGGATGGGCAAATTGCCCATCTTTTTGCTTGATTTAGTGCCCCAAAATCTGGCTCAGGAACAACTTGGTACGTTCGGACTTCGGATTGTTGAAGAACTCTTTCGGCTCGTTCTGTTCCACAATCTGCCCCTGATCCATAAAGATAACCCGGTTCGCAACCGCTTGGGCAAAGCCCATCTCGTGGGTGACACAGATCATCGTCATGCCTTCTTCGGCCAGCTGAATCATGGTATCCAGCACTTCCTTGATCATTTCAGGATCTAGGGCCGATGTGGGTTCATCAAACAACATGATGCGCGGCTTCATGCACAAGCTGCGCGCAATCGCCACGCGCTGTTGTTGCCCACCCGACAACTGCCCCGGAAACTTATGCGCTTGTTCAGGGATTTTGACCTTGCCCAGAAAATGCATCGCCACTTCTTCGGCCTCTTTCTTTGGCGTCTTGCGCACCCAGATCGGGGCCAGCGTCAGGTTTTCCAGAATGGTCAGATGCGGGAACAGGTTGAAGTGTTGAAACACCATGCCAACCTCTGACCGGACCTTGTCGATGTTTTTCAAATCCGACGTAAGTTCCGTACCATCCACCATGATCTTGCCCTGCTGGTGTTCTTCCAGCCGGTTGATGCAGCGGATCAGCGTCGATTTGCCAGATCCCGACGGCCCGCAAATAACGATACGTTCCCCGCGCTGAACCCTCATGTTGATATCGCGCAGCACGTGGAATGTGCCGTACCATTTGTTCATCTGCGTAATATCAATGGCCACTTCATCAGAGATTTCCATTTTTGCACGTTTTGCAGTTTCGACCATGGTAATCCCCTTAGCGATGATCAGTTTTCAGCTTGTTTTCCAGATACATCGAGTACCTGGACATGCTGAAACAGAAAATGAAAAACAAGAAGCCTACAAACAAGAAGGGCTCCCAATAGACGCCATTCCATTGCGTGTTGGCACGAATTGAACTGACCAGTTGCAAAGGGTCTTGAAGACTGATGAAAGACACAAGCGTGGTATCTTTGAACAGGCCGATGAACTGCCCCACAATGCCCGGAATGGTGATTTTCAACGCCTGAGGCATTATGATCAGCCGCTGCGCTTTCCAGTAATCCAGACCCAAAGCATCGGCGGCCTCATACTGCCCACGTGGCAAGGCGGCCAAACCGCCGCGAATAACCTCCGCCATGTAGGCGGCGGAAAACAGGGTTACCATGATGATGACGCGCAAAATCACATCAAATTCGGTGCCCGGCGGCAGAAAGTAGTTCAGTAATAGCGACGCCACGAACAGCAGGGTGATCAGGGGAACCCCCCGAAACCCTTCGATGAACGCCACGCAAACCGTGCGCACAATCAGCAGGTCAGATTGCCGCCCAAGCGCCAACAGAACGCCGATGGGAAGTGAAAACACAATGCCCGATATCCCGATAACGGTCGACAAAAGGAAGCCACCGAAATCAGCTGATTTCAGCTGGCGCAGCTCGATAGAAATGACACTTTGCACCAGTTCTGCCGCGGGTCCGCACAAAAACAGCCACCAAAAAATTGGGGCCAAAATCGCGGCAATCGCACCAAGAAGACCATTCAGCGGCGATATCAAGCGGTAGGCCAAGTAGCCCACGGCAAAGCCGAGC
Organism: Pseudorhodobacter sp.; assembly: GCA_014378345.1. Classification (GTDB taxonomy): domain Bacteria; phylum Pseudomonadota; class Alphaproteobacteria; order Rhodobacterales; family Rhodobacteraceae; genus JACMNW01. The sequence continues at coordinate 4,014 of JACMNW010000266.1, forward strand.
AAGATCATCACCGGCAGCCAGACGGTACCGCCCCACAGCAGCCAGAACGCAACGGCTGGAAAAGCAGCCGAAAACCACAGGACGCCGCGTGGTGCCGAACTGAACAACACCGGCCAAAGGGCAACCAACATCAACACAAGCGTCAAGGTCGGGCGCCAGTACAATTCCCTTGGGTAAAACCCGAAAAGGATCTGCTGCCAGCGTTCACGGATAACCGCAAAGCAAGCGCCTGACACACCTTCACCGTAAGTTGCGGCAAGCGTGGCCCGGCATTCAGTCAGCGAACTGCCCGTCCAGACAGACCGATAGAACCACGGGCCCACTGTCGCCAGTATGGAATAAACCGCATAAACTGCCACAAGTGTAAGCGCCGCATTCAGCCAGCTGGAAAACAACTTTTCCCGCATCCACAGCACGATGCCTGTCTGCACGCCCGGCGGCTTTTGCGCCGCTACCATTTCCGTGCGAACATAAGACTGCGATGTCATCTTAACGCTCCACCAATTTGATGCTGCGGTTATACACGTTCATCAGCGCTGAAATGATCACGCTGATCGTCAGGTAAATGCCCATCAACAGCAGCATACATTCCAGTTCTTTCCCGGTTTGGTTCATCGTGATGCCGCCCAGCGTGGACCGCAAATCCATATAGCCCACCGCAATGGCCAGCGACGTGTTCTTGGTGATCGACAGATATTGCGAAATCAGCGGCGGCACGATCACTCGCATCGCTTGTGGCAATACGACCAGCCGCATCGCCTTGCTTTGCTGTAGACCAAGCGCCAAGGCTGCCTCAGACTGCCCGCGCGAAATCGCCAGAATGCCGCCACGCACCGATTCCGCGATATAGGTGGCCGAATAAACCGAAAGCGCCAGCCACATCGCGATCATCGAATTGCGTGCTTGCAAACCACCGTTAAAGTTAAAGCCCTTCAATTCGGGGTAAATCAGATGAAAGCCAAGGGCGAATTTTAGCGCCACGATCGGTACGATTAAAATCGCCGCCGATTTCCACCACGTCACCGGGCGCACACCCGTGGCATTTTGCACGGCCCCTGCATGCTTTTGTAACTTGCGATAGCCCCAGATGCTGGCGGCCAACACGGCAAAAATCGCCAGAATGTCATTGTCGAGGTACACCGGCCCTATCTGCGTGTAGCCAAGGCTGTGCTCGAAGGCCGGGCCGGGCATGTAGACGCCTCGGTTGGTAACGGCAACCGTATCAAACAGAATCATTGATGCTTCGGGGTTTTCACCGCGAAATTCCTTCGGTTCCGGCATGGAAATTGACATGATCGCGTTGACCAGCACGATCCACAGCACCACCGGCACATTGCGGAATGTTTCCACATAAATCGCCATCAGTCGCGATACGATCCAGTTTTTCGACAACCGCAACACGCCCGCGATTACACCAATCACCGTAGCCAAGACGCAGCTTAGGAACGCCAAAAACAGCGTGTTCAGCAGCCCCACCATCAGAGCACGGCCATGCGTGCTGTCATTGGTGTACTGAATCAACGTTTGGTTGATATCGTAGCCAGCCCGCACGCCCAGAAAGCCAAAGTCGAAATCTTTGTCTTTCAGCGCCAGATTGTGGATCGTATTTGCAACCAGCCACCACAGAAACAACGACAGCAAAACCAGAAAAACCACCTGAATGGTCAGTGATCGGTACCGCGTATCGTAGATCAGCATGCTTAGCCGAAAGTTTGCTTTCGGCGTGTCGATCATCGCAGTCATATGAAACCCCCTGTGTTCCCCTAAACTCTGGCGGTGTTGTGCCTGCTTTCATGCAGATCTACCGGCCTAGGGTAAACGTTGATCTTATGAAAAAAAGGGCGCGCCATGACAGCGCGCCCTTGATTGGTTCAGATCACCGGAACGGTGGCGAATACTGAAGGCCCCCTTGGGTCCACAGCGCGTTCAGTCCGCGTGCCAGACCGATTGGGGTGGATTCGCCAATGTTGGCAGCAAAGATTTCGCCATAGTTGCCGCCTGCCATGATTGCGCGCTTGGCCCAATCCTTATCCAGACCCATCATTGCACCCAGTTCACCTTCGGTGCCCAAAAGACGGTTAATCTCTGGGTTGGTACCAACAGTGGCTGACATTTCTTCAACATTTGCCGAAGTGATACCGAATTCTTCGGCAGCAATCAGCGCATCGAAGGTAAAGCGAACAATATCGCCCCACTGGTTATCACCATGGCGAACCACCAAAGCGAGTGGTTCTTTTGAGATAATTTCCGGCAAAATCACATGCTCGCTTGCATCCGCAAAGGTAGCGCGGGTTGCAGCAAGACCGGACGCATCGGTTGTGTACACATCACACGCACCGGCAGAATACTGCTGTTCGGCCTCAGCATTGTCTTTAAGCGGAACGGGCTGATAGGTCATTCCATTGGCTTTGAAGTAATCTGCCAGGTTCAGCTCGGTAGTGGTCCCGGTCTGGATACAAACTGTTGCACCGTCCAGTTCCTTAGCGGACGAAACACCAAGGCTTTTCTTTACCATAAAGCCCTGACCGTCGTAGTAGTTGACAGCCACAAAATCGAGCTTCAGGTCAGTGTCGCGCGAA
>JACMNW010000267.1 GCA_014378345.1 Pseudorhodobacter sp.
CCTTCGGCAGGTTTGGCGATGGTCACCGCTATTGTGTCGGTGCTCACCGGCATCCCGGTGCGCCGGGATATCGCAATGTCCGGCGAAGTCAGCTTGCGTGGCAACGCCATGCCGATTGGCGGCTTGAAGGAAAAACTGCTGGCAGCCCTGCGTGGCGGTATCAAAACCGTTCTGATCCCTTTGGAAAATGAAAAGGATCTGATTGAGATACCGGATAATGTGAAACAAGGCCTGACCATCATCCCGGTAAGCCACGTGCGTGAGGTTCTGAAACACGCTCTCGTGCGCGCCCCGGAACCGATTGAATGGGACGAGGCTGCGGAAGAGGCTGCCGCTGCCAAGCGCGGCGTTGTCGATCAGGCCCCGGCCCTAACGGCCCATTAACTTAAAAAGGCGCGCCGTAATTGGCGCGCCTTTTTAACATTGCTACATTCGTAGAGCGTGCTTTAAAGCGATCTATCCAAACGAATACTGATGCACATCGCCCCACTAAATAAAAAAACGCGCCATCTTGTCGCGTTTTAATTTCTATATTGCAAGTAACCGCGATTTCAGTCCCGCCCAATCAACCTCCAGGGGGGATCGGCGCTGGTGTGCTGCTGCCACCGCTTACAGCCGCTGCAATCAGCAAAAGCAACAAGATCGGCACAATGATCCCGCCTGCTGAAGAAGACGTCGCGGCCTCGACCACTTCAGGCTCCATGATTGGCTCGCCAAGGCCGCCAGCCGACGCTGACATTGCAGAAAGTGCCAGCACTGCCGACGTTGTGATAAGAAGTTTACGCATTCTTGGCTCTCCTGATGATTTGGTCGAACAAGGTCTACGCCACTGAACTTAGCTGTCAACCAAAAATCAAAGAAATATGCTATTTCAAGTCGGAGTTGTGACGCAGTTACCCGAAAATGGATGCACTTTCAGAATTTGAAACATAGCAAAACGGCGAGATAAGTGCCGTTGCAATGCGGTAAGCTGGACAGACCATTATAGGCCGGATGTCGCTACAGGCGGTGGCGTTATGGTCCAACCTTCGCTAATGTAGTGGTGAACCACATATAAGGGACGCTGAAAGATCATGGCCGCAAAAATCAAAACGCTCAAAGCGCCCGTTACCCGACTTGTAACCGGCAAAGCCCTGCCCGCAAAAGCGCGCGAAGCCTCACCGTCTGCCGCGGCCCCGGTTGCAAAAATACCGCCAGTCAAAGCCGCATCGGCCAGCCCCGTCGTGCTGAAACCTTCTGCCCAAGCGGGACAGGCGTCATCAGTCCTGAAAATGAAAGACCTGCTCGACAAGGTTGTTGCGGCCACCGGCGCTAAAAAAGCCGATGCGCGCGGCATCATTGAAGCCACGCTGGCCGCACTGGGCGATGCACTTTCAAACGGTGACACGCTTATTCTGCCGCCGCTTGGCCGTGCCAAAGTCAGCCGCGCTGCTGAGGCAGGTTCCGGAAAGGCGATGACCATTAAATTGCGCCGAAGCACAGCCGCAGGTGCGGGCGGCGCAAAGGCCATGCAATCCCTTGCAGACGCCGAAGACTAACGCTATCAGCCGCAGCGCAATGGGTGATTAGCTCAGTGGTAGAGCGCTTCGTTCACATCGAAGATGTCAGGGGTTCAAATCCCTTATCACCCACCATTCTTTCGATCAAACCACCCCGGTTGATGCATTTTATCTGGCAAAGCGTCGACTGGGGCTTGCGGCTAACGCGCTCCTTGCGCTAAGACGCCCACAATGGGTTGTTAGCTCAGTTGGTAGAGCGTCTCGTTTACACCGAGAATGTCGGCGGTTCGAGCCCGTCACGACCCACCATTTTAATAAAGTCTGATAGCAGAAGGGATGTAGTCCTGATGTTTAGGATAAAAATGCTTTGCATTTTAAATGTGTAATCGTTTAAAAACAGTGTCTTATAAAATGTAACACATGTGTTACGTTCAATTTTGCACAGCGTCCGCGCTGAAATCAGCCAAGACAGACCCTTCGCCCCGGCCTATCTAAGATCCAACGAAGGATGATGTACATGAGCTGGAACCCCGCCCTCGACCCATCGATTCCAATCGGCGATGCCGTGGATTCGATCGCAACTGTGATCGTCCCGCGCGCCCGTGATCTGGGCGGTTTTGAGGTCCGCCGCGCCCTTCCATCGCAAGCCCGCCAAATGGTGGGGCCCTTCATTTTCTTCGATCAGATGGGGCCGTCTGAATTTCTCACCGGCCAAGGCATCGACGTGCGGCCGCATCCCCATATCGGATTGGCCACCATAACCTACCTTTTGAAAGGCCGCATCCACCACCGGGACAGCTTGGGCACTGATCAATGGATCGAACCGGGGGCGGTCAACTGGATGCTGGCCGGGCAGGGCATTACCCATTCCGAACGGATGGATGGTCTGATGCGGGCAAAGCCGCATTCTTTGTTTGGCTTGCAAACCTGGGTGGCACTGCCAAAGGACCGCGAAGATGATCTCGCAGCGTTTCAACACACCGATGTGGCCGACCTTCCCGTATTGGAAGGGGAGGGCAAGTTCGTGCGCTTGATTTTGGGCCGCGTCTGGGGCGAAACCGCGCCGATAGAAACCCCGTCTGAGATGTTTTATGCCGATGCCATCCTTGATCCGGGTGCAAGCATTCCACTGCCGGACAACCACGAAGATCGCGGCATCTATGTTTTGGCGGGCACAGTAAAGGTTGCGGGAGATACCTTTGAGGCAGGCCGGATGCTGGTTTTTCGCCCCGGTGATAGGATCTCAGTTAAAGCGGGTGATCAGGGCGCGCGGTTGATGCTGCTGGGCGGGGCAACGATGGACGGGCCGCGCCACATATGGTGGAACTTCGTGGCATCATCGAAAGATCGGATTGACGCGGCAAAAGAAGCTTGGCGTGCGGGCGATTGGGCGCATGGAAGGTTCCGTTTGCCGCCGCATGATCATGCTGAATTCATTCCTGCACCAGATCAGTAAATTTTCTGCCGTGAACCGCTTGACGCCGCACACGGGCCTGCGTAAACAACGCCTACGTTCGGGATGCGATCCGGGCGGGTAGCTGGGGTTGTAGCTCAGTTGGTTAGAGTATCGGCCTGTCACGCCGGGGGTCGCGGGTTCGAGTCCCGTCAACCTCGCCACTCTCCGGATCGCCCCGAACGTGTTTTCAAAAATTCAGAAGTTTATGGGTTCGTTTGGTTTAACTGCTTTTTTTAAGGGGCTGCTTGATCCGATTATCATCTAAAGCGGCAATCGATATCGCAAATGGCCATCCTCTTTAGCGTAGTGATCATACAGCCGTCTTGCGGTTTTGTTTCCCGTGTCGGTATGCCAATACAACCGTTTGCAGCCCTTGAAGCGCGAGATTGCGATTAAATCGTCGATCAGCGCGCGGCCAATTCCTTGACCGCGGGCGATGTCATCCAAAAACAAGTCTTCCAGATAGCAATCATCACCTGCGACCCAGGTTGAAGCATGATGATGATGAATCGCAAATCCGACCATTTTGCCGTTCAGAAACGCAAAGCGGCCAGTAAGGCGAGACGCCGGATCAAGCATCCGCGCCCATGTGGAATCGGTAACTTCGGTTGACAAAGTAACCTTGTAAAACGCGAGGTATTGACGCCAAAGGTCAAGCCACGCCGCATGATCCCCGGCTTTGGCATCTTTGATTTCCAGCGCCATCACATCAAACGGTCCAGAATGCGCGCCCAAGACCGGATGCCTTTATGAAAGCTTTCAACGTTATATTTTTCGTTGGGTGAATGGATCTGGTCATCGTCGTGCGCAAATCCGACCAACATCGCATCCATACCGAGGTAGGTTTTAAAATGCCCTGCAATGGGGATCGACCCACCGGCGCCAACATAAGCGGCAGAGGTGCCCCATTCCTCCGACAGCGCAGCGCGAGTTGCTTCAAACGCGGGGTCGGTAATTTCCATGACTGATGCCCGGTCTGCGCCATGGCTTTTGAATTCGACCGTGCAATCGGGCGGCAGTTGCGCCGTGACCCAAGCGCGGAAGTGATCACGGATGGCAATCGGGTCTTGGGTGCCCACAAGGCGGAAAGACACTTTTGCATGCGCTTCGGCGGGCAGAACGGTTTTGAAGCCGTCGCCGGTATAGCCGCCCCAAATGCCGTTCACTTCGGCGGTGGGGCGTGACCAGATCATTTCGAGCGGCGTGCGGTCAACTTCGCCAGCGGGGTGTGACAGGCCGACATCCCCCAAAAAACGTGCGTGATCAAAAGCAAGATTTTGCCACTGTGCGCGGATGGCATCGGGCAGTTCCGTGACACCATTATAGAATTTTGGCACAGCGATACGCCCATCACCGTCATGCATGTTTGCCAAAATCCGGGTCAATACACGAATGGGGTTTGCTGCAGCCCCGCCATACATGCCGGAGTGCAGATCGCGGCTTGCCGCTTTGATGGTAATTTCTTCGCCCACTAGCCCGCGCAGCATGGTGACGATGGCAGGAGTTTTCGAATCGAACAGGCCAGTGTCGCAGATCAACGCCAGGTCGGCGTGCAACTCGACCGCGTTTTCTTGCATGAACGGAATCAGCGATGGCGAGCCGGATTCTTCCTCTCCCTCCAGAAAAATTGTCAAACGGCCGGGCAGGGTGCCGTGAATGGCCTTCCATGCGCGGCACGCCTCAAGAAACGTCATCAGCTGCCCTTTGTCATCGGACGCACCGCGTGCGCGGATAACGCGGCCCTTGGGCGTGTCTTCAATCGCGGGATCGAACGGGTCGCGGTCCCACAGCGCCAACGGATCAACGGGTTGCACATCGTAATGGCCATAAAACAGCAGATGCCTGCCGCCGGTACCGCCATGGCCGACAACCATAGGGTGGCCGGGGGTAGGGCGACTTGATGCGTCAAATCCCAAAGAACGCAGATCATCTACCAGCCAATCAGCTGCGCGGGCACAATCTGGCTTGTAGGCCGGATCGGTTGAGATTGACGGAATGCGCAGCAACGCCATCAAACGATCAAGCGCTTCGGGCAAAGTATCGTCAATCTGTGACAGGACGGCGTTCAGGGTCATTGCACTTTCCCTTACATTATGCGGAAGCAAGCCTATCAGGCGGATGGGGACTGTCCAGTGCTTGCGGACACGGCTATGAAAAGCGTGAAATCTTGACAGATAGGAAAATTACTATGCAGCTTAATTTGGTTTTGTCTGCGGCTTTGGTGTTCTGTTGTGCTCAGGCGGGTAACGCTGATGTTGTGACCGGCAAAGCGGCCAAGAAAGCGCTGTTTGCTGGCAACGCTGTTGCTGTTCAGGTGATGAAACAATCATTTTTGGTGGACAATCAGGCAGAAATTTTAGGGTCAGTTGCAGGACAACAGCCCTATTACGGCGCGATCGCCGTTTCGCCCAAAGAGGGTCTGATGTCAGAAGCTACGGTTGCCGCGGCAAATTATCATTCCGTTGAGGCGGCATCAGTGGCCGCCTTGGCCGGATGTGATGCCGTGCGCAAAGGCGATGCGCCCTGTGTGATTGTTGCGTCAATTCGGCCCAAGGGATGGGAAGCCCGTTCTATCCAAATGTCGGCAGATGCGACAGCAGCCTTTCGTAAGGACTATGGTGGCAAAGGTGCCGCATTGGCAGTGTCTGCCGCGACTGGAACGTGGGGCATGGCCAAGGGTGAAAACGCTGGCGAAGCGGCAGTTGCTGCCTGTGCCGCCAAGTTGGTTGCGGCAAATGATTGCACGGTACTTATTGCGAATTGACACATCGTCGATACGCAAAATGGCAACCTAGACGACTTTCCAGAAGCACCCTTATGCTAAAATTGACCACGAAGCATGAACAATCAATACAACAATGTGTCATTTCACGCCGAAACTTGCCCAAGCCATAAAGTGCGTTTATCTGCGGATGCATAAGCCCTTGCTCTGTGCTAGTTTATCCTCAATAGGACCGCTTGTGAGTCGTGGACAATACGACTTGGGCGCATGGGGCAGTGAGGGCGACAACAAGCATGATCGGACGGAGGGCCAAACCTTCGACGGCAGAGGTCGACAAGCCAAAGGGCTTTGACGACTTTGAACTGCGCCTCGGTGACTTGATGCGCGGCGAACGCGCAACCATGGGCAAATC
>JACMNW010000268.1 GCA_014378345.1 Pseudorhodobacter sp.
CACCCACAGCGCCCCAACCGAAAGAACGGGCAAAAACATCGCGGGTGGCGAATGCACGCCCGATACCGCCCCATCCAAGCTGGCAATCCAGTGTGCCACCCACAAGATCCAGCGCGACCCCATATCCATCACCCATAGCGGCAACCATGCCAACCCAAACGGTGCCAACAAAGCAGCCACCGCCCCCGCAGGCATCACCACCGCCCCCATCACCGGCACGGTCAGCAGATTGGCCACCAAACCATAGCCCGTTAGCCGATTAAAATGTGCCGCCGCAAAGGGTGCCGTTGCCGCCCCCGCAATGACAGAAGACATCACAAGCGTGAAAATCGGCATCGTCCAACGCGGAATTCTTTCGCGCACAATCTGGTTCTGGAACATGCCAAAGCCCCAGATCAACGCCACGGTCGCTGCATACGACATCTGAAATCCCGGCTGCAACAGGCTTTCAGGCTGCCACGCCAACAGCACAAACGCCGAGATCGCCACAGTGCGCAACGACAGCGCCCGCCGGTCGATCAACACCGCGCCCAGCATCACCACCACGGTGATAAACGCCCGCTCCGTCGCCACATTGGACCCTGACAGCGCAAGATAAAATGCAGCCACCGCCAGCGCAAATACCGCCGCCACCTTCTTGCTGTTTACCCGCAACGCCAGCGGCGGCACCAAAGCCACCCCGTAGCGGATCAGCGCAAACACAAATCCAGTGATAAATGCCATGTTCATGCCGGAAATCGCCAGCAAATGTGACAGGTTAGAATTGCGCAGCGCCTGCACCGTATCGCGGCTGATGCCCGATTGATCGCCCGTCATCACACCCGATGCAAACGCCCCAGAATCGCCCGGAACCGCCGCCATAATCGCATTGGAAAGAGACGTACGCATCCGGTTTACCAATTGCGCGCCGCCCACCGGCATCGCCATCACCAGAACTGGCGTGCGGGTATACCCCACCGCGCCCAGCCGATCAAAATATGCCATCCGCCTGAAATCAAAGCCTCCCGGTTCTGCCGGGCCTTCAGGGGCGGCAAGCATTGCCGTCATTGCAACGGTCATGCCCGGAATGGGCTGCAAGTGGTCTTGGTTGCCATGCAGCGATATTCGTACCTTCGCAGGCGTTCGCGCAGGCGACGTGCGTTCCAGCACCACTTGGTCCAGCGTCAGGCGCAGTTTGTCAGATTGGGATCGGTCAATATCAATAATGCGCCCTTCAACCGGGCCGTAATAGCGAAAATCCAGCATCGGTGATGCCTGCAACTGCCCGCGCAAGCCCGCGGCAAGCAGCCCAAACGCAATGCACCCGAAGGCAACGGCAACGGGATGATACAACTCCGCCGCCTTGAGCCTTGTGGCGATGCAAACAAATAAGACAAGAACCGCCAAACTGTAAAATCCCAGCCTTGGTTCAACCGACAGTGAAAACCAAAATCCGATGCCTACAGCCAGAAAAACTGCGCACCACGGAAATAGCGATGCCGGTGTTTCCACCAGAAACCGCAGCGGTGCCGCAATGCGATGTTTAAGGATGGCCACCTTGCTTCCCGGTCCTTGATTGCCTAGCCCTGATTGCCTAGACAGGCGCAGTCTAGATGCAAGATGGTTTCCGAAAGGTTAATATGTATGACCGCGCCTGCCCCAACCCTGCCCAAAAAGCCCGTGGTCACGCGGTTTGCGCCATCGCCCACAGGGTATTTGCACATTGGCGGCGGCAGAACCGCGCTGTTCAACTGGCTTTACGCCCGCGGTCATGGCGGCACATTTTTACTTAGAATTGAAGATACCGATCGCGCAAGATCCACCCCGGATGCCACCGCAGCCATCTTGCGCGGCCTGACATGGCTTGGCCTTGACTGGGACGGCGATGTTGTCAGCCAGTTCCAACAAAAAGACCGCCACGCCGACGTTGCTCGTGATATGCTTGCACGAGGGTCCGCCTATAAGTGCTTTTGTACTCAAGAAGAAATCGAATCCTTCCGCGCGGCAGCCGAGGCTGAAAAACGCTCCACTCTGTTCATCAGCCCTTGGCGCGATGCGGATCCGGCAACCCACCCCGATACGCCCTTTGTAATCCGCATGAAGGCCCCCCGCACCGGGCAAACCGTCATCGCCGATGCCGTGCAGGGCACCGTGACATTTCAAAACGACCTGCTCGATGATATGGTTTGTTTACGTTCTGATGGCACACCAACTTATATGTTGGCCGTTGTGGTCGATGACCACGACATGGGGGTGACCCATGTGATCCGCGGGGATGACCATCTGAATAACGCTGCCCGCCAAACAATGGTCTATAATGCCATGGGTTGGGATGTGCCGGTTTGGGCGCATATTCCGCTGATCCATGGCCCCGATGGCAAGAAACTGTCAAAGCGCCACGGCGCGCTGGGGGTCGAGGATTACCAATCCATGGGCTACCCCGCAGCTGGCATGCGCAATTATCTCAGCCGCTTAGGCTGGTCGCATGGCGATGACGAATTCTTTACCTCTGCGCAAGCAATGGGCTGGTTCGAGTTGGAGGATATTGGCCGCGCCCCTGCAAGGCTGGATTTCAAGAAGCTGGAGCATATCTGCGGGCTGCACATCGCTGCGGGCGAAAATGCTGCACTGCTGCATGAAGTGCAGGCATACCTTGTGGTATCGGGTCAAACAGCCCTGACGGATGCGCAATCGGATGGCTTGTTGCGGGCAATGTATTGCCTCAAAGATCGGGCGAAGACATTCCCGGAACTTATTGACAAAGCACATTTTGTGCTGACTTCGCGACCTGTCCAACTGGATGAGGCTGCGACCAAATCGCTTGATATGGTATCCCGGAGTATGCTGCGTGAATTGACGCCGCACCTGCAAACTGCTCTCTGGACAAGGGAAGCATTAGAAGCCATCTTCACCGCGTTTGCGGCGGCCCACGGTGTTGGCTTTGGCATATTAGCGGCCCCCTTGCGGGCAGCCCTCGCCGGGCGCATCGTTACGCCCAGTGTCTACGACATGATGCTTGTCATCGGTCAAACGGAAACGATTTCGCGGATCGAAGACGCGGCGGCCTGATCCGCCGCAGTCCTTCCGCCGCTTTTGATCGGCCACAGCACGGCCGCGCTATGATTGAAGGGAAGACAAATGTCAGAACCAACCAGAACCGCCACGCTTACTCTTGATGGCAAGGTCATCAACCTGCCTGTGCACCACCCCACCATTGGGCCGGACGTGATCGATATTCGCAAGCTTTACGCCGAAGCTGACGTGTTCACATATGACCCCGGCTTTACTTCTACCGCCGCTTGCGAATCCGCAATTACTTATATTGATGGCGACAAGGGCGAACTTCTGTATCGCGGCTACCCCATTGAACAGCTGGCCGAACATTCCAGCTTTTTAGAAGTCTGCTTCTTGCTACTTTATGGCAACCTGCCCAACACCGCTCAGCTGGCTGATTTTGAAAGCCGTGTGCGAAATCACACTATGGTGCACGAACAGATGCACTATTTCTTCCGTGGCTTCCGGCGCGACGCACATCCGATGGCTACGATGGTTGGCGTTGTGGGTGCGATGTCTGCGTTCTACCATGACAGCACTGATATCAACGATCCGTGGCAGCGCGAAGTTGCTGCCATTCGGATGATTGCAAAGCTGCCAACCATTGCGGCAATGGCGTTCAAATACTCTATCGGCCAGCCGTTCATTTACCCCAAAAACAGCCTCGATTACGCTTCCAACTTCCTGCACATGTGCTTTGCGGTACCTTGTGAGGAATACGTGCCAAACCCGGTCATTGCCAAGGCGCTAGACCGGATCATGATGCTGCATGCCGATCACGAACAAAATGCTTCGACCTCGACCGTTCGGCTTGCGGGGTCTTCGGGCGCAAACCCGTTTGCCTGCATCGCCGCTGGCATCGCCTGTCTGTGGGGCCCGGCCCATGGTGGTGCCAACCAGGCTGCGTTGGAACAGCTCCGCGAAATCGGCACCGTCGACCGCATTCCCGAATTCATCAAAATGGCCAAGGATAAAAACTCCGGCGTCCGCCTCATGGGCTTTGGTCACCGCGTCTATAAAAACTTTGATCCCCGCGCCAAAGTGATGAAGGAAAGCTGCGATGAGGTGTTGGAACTGCTGGGTGTGCACAACAACCCGACGTTGCAGGTTGCCAAAGAACTGGAACGCATTGCGTTGCAGGATGACTATTTCATCTCGAAAAAGCTTTATCCCAATGTCGATTTCTATTCCGGCATTATTCTAGAGGCGATTGGTTTTCCGACATCGATGTTCACACCGATTTTTGCGCTGTCGCGCACTGTCGGCTGGATTTCGCAATGGCGTGAAATGATTGCTGATCCAACCCTGAAAATTGGCCGCCCGCGCCAGTTGTATATTGGCGAGCAGCAGCGCGATTATGTCGACGTGCGCCACCGTTAACGCTGTCAACCTTTGTGAAACACGGCGGCCCATGAGCCGCCGTTGTTCATTTGGGCCTGCCCGGCAATAACCGCTAATCGCTCATCCAGATTTCTTTTGCACCGCAAACGGTATGCGCGCCTGCCACCAGCGGCGCGGCACCACCAGTGCTGTCGGATGCACCCGTTCAGACGGATCACGCCCTACTACCCGCCTGTGGCGCAGCAAAAAAAACTTGCCCCAACTTTTCATTGTGCCAACCATCGGTACTGTTGCGTCACAGGGAAACCGGCTGCGCCAACCTTGCGGCAGGGCCAAACCGCAGCCCTCGGCGCGTTCCAACATCCAGACCAACGGAATATTGGCCAAGGGGCGTGCCACCTCAAACGATCCCAATTGGCCACCAATGTCTGCATGCGCGCCACGAAACCAAACCTGTTCGATATGTCCGTGCCATTCTTGCGGTGTTTCCCACAAAACGGGCTCAAACACATCCCGCGTCTCGTCTAACGCCAACGCATGAAACCCGTATTTTACAGCTGGCCCAAGCTGGTGGTTATGAAACGCCGTGCGTTGATCGGTTAGCATCCACAACAGAGGTAACCGCAGGCCCAGCGCTTTGACCGTATCCCAGACCCCGACCATTTCTACATTTGCGTCATCATGGCAAAACCGCCGGGCAAAGGCGCGGGCTGAGGTACGGTTGGGGTCATGCCGGTAGTGCCGCCAAGCAAGCCGAACCGCGCGTTCCGTCGCATGTTCGCGCTTTAGCAACCCTACCCGGTCAATCACCCCCGCAAGCGACCGCACCGCAAAGGCACCACGCGAATAGCCGAACAGAAATATCCTGTCGCCGGGCCGGTAGTGGCTAGCCAAAAACCCATAAGCGCGCCGGATCTGCGGGTTGATCCCGCGTCCCTGCATCAAGGCCACGGCATAGCGCCAGCCTTCCCATTGCAGCCCCGGTTCATAATAAACCGTACGTCGCCCGGGCACACCCTTTTCTCTCAAAAGCCGAAAAGTGACGCCAGCGTTTGATTCCTGCCCCGTATCAAGGCTTGAAAACGTGCCATCCAGAATAATGACGTGATCCACAAAACCGCGCTGCACACCCGGTTTCGGGGCAACAGCAGGTGCAACCTCGACCTTGGGTCGAGGATTGAACCACTGACGAAGGCGGTTAAACAGACCCAGCAGAGGCCTCCTGCAGCCAGCCCCAAACGCGATTAGGCGTGCAGGGCATATCAATATGCGCGACACCGCGCGCTGACAACGCATCCAGCACGGCATTGGCAATTGCGCCCAAAGCGCCCACAGTTCCCGCCTCACCGCAGCCCTTCATGCCCAGCGGATTGCGCTTTGTCGGCACCGAATGGGTGGCAAAGCCAATCATCGGCATATCGCCGGCACGCGGCATGGCATAATCCATGAAACTGCCGGCCATCAGCTGTCCTTGGTCATCAAACACCGCGTTTTCCATCACTGCTTGCCCAAATCCTTGTGCCACGCCACCGTGAATTTGGCCCTCAACCAACTTTGGTGCAATTAACACCCCAAAATCATCAACAACCCAATAACGATCAAGCCGGATCGCCCCGGTATCAGGATCAATCTCCACCTCTGCCAAATGCGCACCGTTGGGAAACGATTTCCCGTCAATCGTTGTGGTCTGCGCAATATCCAGCAAATCCATCCGGCCCTTTTGCCGCGCTAAATCCGCCGCCTCAATAATCGTCAAGCGCAGGTTTGACCCCGCAGCGCCAAAGGTCGCATCCGAAAATGCAACCCCTTGCAGGCCCAACTCCCGCTCTAAAAACGCGGTAAACCCGGCAATCATATGGCCAATTGTCGCCCGAATGGCGGTGCCCTGCACCGTCACAGACCGCGATCCGCCAGTGCCGCCGCCCGTCGCGATCCGGTCGCTGTCACCTTCCACAATTTTGACGGCGCTTGCATCAAGCCCCGTCTGCGCCGCCACCATCATCGCATAAACCGTCTCATGGCCTTGCCCGTTCGATTGCGTGCCCACATACAGCGTGGCCCCGCCATCCGCATCCAACGTCAGCCGGGCTGTCTCCTCCGGGTCACCCAAGATTGACTCGATATAGACCCCAAGCCCAAGCCCACGCAGCATGCCCTTTTCCGCCGATGACGACTTTCGGTCACTGTAACCGGCAACATCAGCCTCAACCTGCAACCTATTCAAAACGCCGTGAAAATCGCCGACTTCGTACACCTCGCCCGTGGCCGTGGCATAGGGAAACGCCGTCACAAAATTTCGCGCCCTAAGGTCAAACGGATCAACCCCCAGCACGCGCGCTGCATGCTCCATCACACGTTCAATTGTGTAAATCGCCTCAGGTCGCCCCGCGCCCCGGTAGGCATCGACGGGCGTCGTGTTGGTATAGACACCCTTCGCGCCGAGATACGCCCGCTTGATATCATAAACCCCGGTCAACACCTTGGCGAACAACTCAGATTGGATCGGTTGCCCGAATTGCGAATTATACGCCCCAAGGTTTGACACCAAATTCACCCGGTAGGCCGTAATCCGCAAATCGCCATCAAAGCCAATATCCGCCCGCGCCACCAGATCGCGCCCGGCGTTGTCGGTCAGCATCCCCTCGCCACGCTCCGACATCCAGCGCACGGGTCGCCCCAACATCCGTGCAGCCTGCGCAATCACCACATATTCCGGATAGGCCATCGCCTTCATGCCAAAGCCGCCACCAACATCGGGATTGGTTACCCGCACGGCATCGGGTGCCAGCCGCAGCATGCGAACCAGTTCCGCCTTCTGGTCCCAAACCCCCTGCCCGTTCACGCAGAGATGCACCCGCCCGTCCTGCCATTCGGCGTAAGCCCCCCGCGGCTCCACCGCGTTGGCAATCACCCGGTTGTGCACCACCTCTAGACTGATTTTATGCAATGACCCTGCAAATGCCGCATCCGTACCTGCCGCATCGCCAATCCCGTAGTCATAGGCCAAATTTTCCGGTGCAGTATCATGCAGCGCATCGCCTCCCGGTGCCAGATCCAGCACAACGGGCAGATCATCAATGTCGACCCCAATCAATTCCGCCGCATCCCGCGCTGCCTCAACCGTATCCGCAACCACCACCGCTATCGGCTCACCCGCATAGCGTACCCGGCCCCGCGCTAACACAGGCCGTTCTGTCATAGCCCCGCGTGACCCATCGCGGTTCTTCACCCGCGCGCCTTTCATGTCCAGAATGATGCCTGTTGCAGCCAGTTCCTCTGCCCCCAGCACCAGATGCACCCCCGGCACATCGCGCGCGGCCTTCAGATCAAGCCCGGTTATCACGCCATGTGCTGGGGTAGACCGCAAAAACACCCCAGGCAGCCCGCCCCCAGGGGCCAAATCATCCACATACCGCCCGGCCCCGGTCAGAAACCGTATATCTTCGCGCCGCCGCAATGGCTGCGCTGATCCAAACTTTGCCCCAGCGTTCATGCGATAATTTCCTATCTTTGAGGCTAAAGGCGAAAAATAACCCCCCGGCTGGATTTGTCCAGCCGGGGGGCAAGGTAAACACGAAAGATCGGACGTTTAGGGCCGCAGTGCCAGTACCGTTGGCAATGTCAGCTCTCCAAATCCACTGAAACCCGTATTCGTGACCGTCGAATAGGCA
>JACMNW010000269.1 GCA_014378345.1 Pseudorhodobacter sp.
GTTGCCGTTCGTTGTGGCCTTGGCAACCGCCGCCACTGTAATCGCGTCACAAGCCGTGATCACTGGGGCATTCTCGATGGGCCGGGCGGCCATCCAGTTGGGCCTTTTGCCGCGATTGACCATTCGGCACACGTCCGCCAACCAAAGCGGGCAGATCTACATCGGCAGCCTGAACTGGATATTGCTGTTTGGTGTGATTTGGCTGGTCTTGTTGTTCGGCAATTCAACCGCTTTAGCCTCGGCCTACGGGATTGCCGTGACAGGCACGATGGTCATTACGACCATTCTGGCCTGCACCTATTTGTTTAAGTCGGGTCTGGTGTCAAAGAAAATTGCGTTTCTGATCACCGGTCCGATTTTTGTGCTGGAATTGGTGTTTCTGGCGTCAAACTTGGTCAAGGTGGCCGACGGCGGCTATGTACCCCTGTTGATTGCGGCGACCATCAGCCTGACCATGTGGGCATGGTGGCGCGGCACCCAGATGTTGCTGGTCAAAAATCATGGCCGGATGGTTTCGCTGGATGGCTTTGTAAGCGCGATGTCGACATCGTCGGTGCACAAGGTTGATGGGACTGCATTTTTCCTATCGCCCAATGCAGATAAAGTACCGCTTGCGCTGTTGCACAACCTGAAACACAACCGCGTGCTGCATGATCAAAACGTTATCCTGACGATAGAAACGACGCGGACACCCCGTGTCAGTTTGGCAGATCGCGCCACATATGAAGTGCTTTCGCCACATTTCAGCAGTCTGACCCTGCGTTTTGGCTTTATGGAAACGCCAAACGTGTCTTTGGCAATGGCGCAGGCGCGCCGGGCAGGGTTGCGGTTTGACGTGATGAAGTCCAGCTTTTTCCTTAGCCGCAAACGCGCGGTCGTGTCTGGCGACGCCGGGGTTAATCGGTTGTTGGACCGGATCTATGCGCTGTTGTCGCGTATCGCTGCCGATCCGACAGACTTTTATTCGCTGCCACGTGACCGTGTAGTCGAATTGGGTGAAAGACTGGCGATCTAGCACAAATTCAGGCCTGCGGGGCGGATGTGTCCCGCAGGCAATTTGCTGCCATCTTAGCCTAAAATAGCCGATACATAGTTCTGCGTCTCAACATAGGGCGGTACGCCGCCGCTGTCTTCCACCGCACTGGGGCCTGCGTTATAGGCAGCAAGTGCCAGTTTCCACGTGCCGAATTTATCGTACATCTGGCGTAGATAGCGCGCCCCGCCCTCAAGGTTTTGCGCCGGATCATCAATGTCTACGCCCAATTTACTGGCTGTATCGGGCATCAATTGGGCAAGCCCGGTTGCACCCGCACTGGACACGGCACCGGGATTCCAGCCGCTTTCCTGCTGCACAAGGCGCAGAAATAAATCTGCGGGCACATTGTGTTTCAGCGCAGCTGCCTTTGCGACCTCAAGATACTCGCCCTTGTAAGACCCCGAAAACCGAGGCACAGCAGCATCAGCAGCGCTTTTTCGCCCATTCGGCGTCAGCCGGTCGGAATCGGAATATTGCGTCGATAGCCGCCCATCCAACAGCTTGAAGCGGGCATCCTTGGACGATGATCGTGATTTCGAAGATCCGGAAAAGGTCAATCCTTCGGCGTCGGCTACATCGGGTGTGCCAAAGCACAGCGCCGCCGCCACGCAAACCGTTCCCAACACCCGATGCATGAACCGTAACCCCCGCAGTACTGGCGGAAGAGTATAGCCGTTTTCGCGGAACTTTCCAGTGGTTTGGCTAAGCCGCAACTGCTGCGTCGTTTGGCAAGGGTTCCAGCAGCGGCGCGCGTAGCAAATCTTCGACCAGCAGACTAACCAGTTGCCCCCGCCCCGCAACACCTGCCTTGCGGTAAATGGCGTTCAAATGGGTCTTAACAGTGCCAGGCGCCGACCCCCGCAGGGTGGCAATTTCAGCAATTGAGTAGCCTTTGATGGTAAAGCCAGCGACGTCTTGTTCAGATGCCGTCAGGCCCCAGTTGCGATAGCAACCCTCAATCACGTCGGCCAAGGCGCCAGCTGCCGGGTGCCGACCAGCCCCCAGATCAGGCGCGCAGCGATCAGGCCAGCTACGATGTATCCCACCGATTGATGGGTGATCTTGCCCGGTCTGGTGAAAAACGCGTTTGCGCAAAATGCAGCAACCAGCGACCAATGGAATACCCGCACAAACGGATCCCAGATATAGTGTTTTGAGGGTCTCATAACAGCGTCCTGTTTGTGAAAAGTGGCCCGCTTCGGTTGGGATGGGCTATCTTGATTGGCGTCAGCCGTTACTGGTCTCATCACCTTCGGCGCTGCTACCATCGGTGCAGCCTGCCTCATCACAGGTTTTCACCAGTGCCAGTTTCTCGTCATAAAACACCTGAAAGGTTTTGCCGTCTTTCACCGCGTGAACTTCGATCATGCCGCCCTCCACGTCCATTTTGCGCACGTCATAGCCTTGGGCGGTCATCACCTCGGTGAGCTTCGCCTGCGTTGCGGCATCTACGTCACCGCCCTCGGCCATCGCCATCGGTGTTGTGGCAAGCAGAAATCCCAGTAGGGCTATGGATTTAAGGGTAAGGTTTGCAAGTGTCATCATCGTTTCCAGTCTATGCCCGGTGTGCTTTTTGCTGTCCGGGATGCCCCTCTGTCGCCTTAACCAAAGGGTGAATCTACTGGCCCGACGGTCTTGTTTGGCGATCTGCAACCTCAGTTGCAGGCCCCTCCTTTGGTTGCAGGCTGGGCATCAGACGTTTATAGGAATTATTAACCAATCCCGGCGAGCCTGCCGGAGAATTTAGAATCAAGGGAGTGTTAGAATGGCAGGTTCGGTCAATAAGGTGATTATCGTCGGCAATTTGGGGCGTGACCCCGAGGTGCGCAGTTTTCCCGCAGGCGGCAAGGTGGTGAACCTGAACATCGCCACGTCTGAAAACTGGCGTGACAAAGCCACGGGTGAGCGTAAGGAACGCACCGAATGGCACCGCGTGGCGATTTTCAACGAAGCCTTGGGCAAGATTGCTGAGCAGTATTTGAAAAAAGGCTCGACCGTTTACATCGAGGGCAAGTTAGAGACGCGCAAATGGCAAGACCAATCGGGCGCTGACCGTTTCACGACAGAAATCGTTCTGCGTCAGTTTGGCGGGGAGTTGACGCTGCTGGGCGGGCGTGAAGGTGGCTCAGGCGGTGGCGGCCAAAGCGATGATCGTGGCGGCGGCTATGACGGTGGAAATTACGAAGGTGGGCAATCCGCTGGCGGGTCTTCGGGTGGCAGCGCGCGCGGCGGATCATCGGGCGGTGCGTCCGGTGGCAGCAGCCGCAGCGATATGGA
>JACMNW010000270.1 GCA_014378345.1 Pseudorhodobacter sp.
CCCTAACTCAGCGCGATCAGACCGCCGCATCAACGCCGCGATAAGCGCAATCATGGATCGTAAAAATGCCATTGGAGCCTTTGCCACATACGCGCTTTGCACGGCAGGCTAAGCCGTAGCAGGGTTGCCCGCAAGCCTAGCTGCCGTTGGCGTAGGCAATGATACTTGATGTGAGGCAATCCAAACTGTCGATCCAAGGCATGTCTGTAAGCGCAGATGTCAGCAGCGACAGTTCTGTGCAAGCTATCAACAAGCATTCAGACTGCAGGGCCAATGACTTGGCTATTTGCGCCATTTCAGCCAAGGCAACGGGTCCGGTATCACCAGATTTTACCAACCGGATCAGGGCCAAAAGCCGGGCATCATCCGCCAAGAAAACTGGTATCAAACCGGAGTCTTTGAAAAGTTGGTCATAAACGCCGACCATACGAACGGCGGGAGATGCCAAAACGCCAATGCGTGCGCCGGGGTGATACGTGCTGCGCATCTGCATAAAAGTGGCCGCGCGCATATCCAGGAACGGCAGATCAGTGGCAGCGATGATTTGGGGTGCATAGGCATGTGCCGTGTTACATGGCATCGCCAACGCCTGCGCACCCGCTAAAGCCAATTGCTTGGCCATCTGCACCAAAACGGGGGCGGGATCTTCACCCGTACCGTCGATCAACCGGGCGATACGGCTGGGAACCGCAGGGTTTTGATGCACAATCAAAGGAATATGATCTGCATCATCGCGCGCCGGAACCGCTGCAAGCAGCTTTTGCATCAACAAAACTGTGGCCTCTGGCCCCATACCACCAATGATGCCTACCGTTTTCACGGATGCGGCAAGACATGGGTGTAGCCTGTCAGGCCAATCGCCCCACCGGTATGCAAGAACAACACGCGCTGCCCCTTTTTGAAATGCCCTTTGCGGCATAGGTCAATTAGGCCTGCCGCACCTTTCCCGGAATACACCGGATCCAGCAAAATCGCCTCAGTCTTTGCAAAAATACTGATAGCCTCCAGCGTACTTTCAGCCGGTATCCCGTAGCCCTGCCCGATGTAATCACAGTTCGCCACCACATCGTCGCGCGACACCACACCTTGCAAACCCATCTTTTCTTCAACCGCTTGCGCCAGCCGGAAAACATTGGCCTCTTGGGCATCCTTGGGCGCACGCACGCCAATTCCCAGCAGCGGCAATTGCGCGTTCAGTGCCCTTAGCCCAACGATCAGGCCCGCATGCGTGCCCGCAGACCCCGTTGCCGTAACCATGTGGTCAAATACCAAACCACCATCAACCATCTGACCCAACAGTTCCAACGCACAATTCACATAGCCCAGCGCGCCCGTAGCGTTGGAGCCGCCACCTACGATGGCATAAGGCACACGCCCCTCGGCGCGGAATCTTTCGGCAACTGCCATCATCTCGGCGTTCATATCAAGCCCCGGCCCGCGATGTTCAATGGTGGCACCGTGCAAAATATCAAGCAGAACATTGCCGTTCATGCGGTAGTTAGGTTCGTTATACCCGGTGCGGTCTTCCAGCAGAATATGGCAATCCATGCCCAGTTTTGCCGCCGCCGCCGCCGTTTGCCGCGCGTGGTTGGATTGCGTGGCCCCTTGGGACAGCACAATGACCGCGCCCATAGCCACGGCTTCAGCCATCAAAAACTCCACCTTGCGGGTTTTATTGCCACCGGTAGACAGCCCCGTGCAATCATCACGCTTTATCCAGATCTCTGGCCCGCCAAGCAATGCTGACAGGCGCGGCATATGTTCAAGCGGGGTCGGCAAATGGCCAAGACGAATACGTGGAAAGCGGGCAAGGTTCACGGGATATGTCCTTCAAATAGGGGAAGAGGCGGCAAGTTTGGCAAGACGAATATCGGCGGTGCGGGCGTGGCCCTCCATCCCTTCAAACCGCGAAATACGGGCAGTAACACCAGCAAGTTGAGGCAGCGCCTCGGCGGTGACGGTTTGCCAGGTAACGGTTTTCAGGAATTTATGGACAGAAAGCCCGCCGGTGTAGCGCGCAGCACCGCTGGTCGGCAAAACGTGGTTGGTGCCCGCGGCTTTATCACCAAAAGCCACCGTCGACGTGGCCCCAAGGAACAAAGATCCATAGGCGCGCAGCCGACCCAACCACCAATCCAGATTGTCAGCCTGAATATGCAGATGTTCAGGCGCGATTTGGTCGGCGTAAGCGGCCATGCCTTCGGGGCTTTCGCAGATAACAATTTCGCCCAAGGCACCCCAAGCCGCCAGCGCCGCTGTTCGATTGGGTTCCGGCAGGTCTGCGGCACATAGTGGCACCAAGCGGCCAACTTCGGCGGCCAAAGCGGCGCTGGTTGTGACCAACCACACAGGTGAATTGGCCCCATGTTCGGCTTGACCCACCAAATCCCATGCTACGACCAAAGCATCTGCCGTTGCATCGGCAACAACCATACTATCGGTCGGCCCCGCAATCATATCAATTCCAACCCGGCCAAACAGCAAACGCTTAGCCTCGGCCACGAATTGGTTGCCGGGGCCTACAAGAATATCTGCGCGCGGCAAACCAAACAACCCAAATGCCATGGCTGCCACACCCTGAATGCCACCCAAGGCAAGCACACGGTCAGCCCCGCAATGGTGAAGCGTGTAAAGAATGGCATCGGGAATACCTGCAGGCGCATCAGCCCGCGGCGGTGAAACGGCGGCCACATGCGCCACCCCGGCCACTTTGGCCGTTGTGACCGTCATCATGGCGCTGGCAATATGGCTGTACCGCCCCCCCGGGATATAACATCCCGCTGCCTGAACCGGGATCAACTTTTGCCCCACCCGCAGCCCAGGGCGCAGCTCCAGGTCTGTTTCGATAAAACTATCGCGCTGTGCTTGGGCAAATCGCGCAATATTTTCATGGGCATAGGCTATATCGTTTTTCAGGCTTTGCGGCACACGCGCGCAAGCTTGTGCAATCGCATCATCTGACAAAATGATATCGCCATCCCACCCGTCAAAATCGCGCGCGGCGCGGGTAGCGGCAGCTTCGCCCTCTGCTTCGATCTCAGCCAAAAGTTGGGCGACCTTGCTGCTTACATCATTGGCTGCACGCGCATCAACAGGTGCCCCACGTTTGAAATAGGTAAATGTCATGCAGCGCCTGTCAGCGTGTGATTGCGATTTTCATTCAGGAATTCTTGGGCAAGTATTTTGGCGATCAACAGGCAGTCGTCCGCGTCAAAAGTTAACGGCAAACGCATGTCAAATAGCCGGGCAAGAAGGCTATCGGTTGCGGGCAATCGGTCTGGGGATGCGTAGTGCCAGCTATCGTAGCGGCTGGTAAAACCTTTCGGCTCAGCCGCACCAAACCATTTCACCTCAACCCCGCGTGTCGCTGCGGCGTCGATAAACCGCGTGCAGTTTTGGTCTGTCCAGGATTTTGGCACAAGAAATTGGATTGATGATCCAACGTAGCTTTCTTCATTTGGGCGGTGTGGCAGGGTAAGCCCCTGCGCTGCCGACAGGCCACTTTCAACAATGCGATAACGGCCATTCCAGCGGGCAATTCGGTCTGCCAAAGACCCTAGCTGATCTAACAAAAGTGTGGCTCTAACCGCGTCCATCCGGGCCGAACAATTTGGCATATCATAGCGTGCATCGGCAAAATACCGATCATCCGGACCTGCCCCATGCCGACCGTACAGCATGTAGGACCCTGAAAGAACCGTGGCACGCGCCATGAACGCGGGGTCATCCGACGTAAGGATGCCGCCTTCGCCGGAGTTCATGTGCTTGTAGGTCTGCGTCGAAAAGCAACCAGCGATACCAAAAGTACCGCTTTGTTTGCCGTTCCAAGTAGCCCCCATGGTATGAGCGCAGTCTTCCATCAACAAAAGACCATACTTTGCGCAAATGGCTTGCACAGCCTCCATATCGGGCAAATGGCCGCGCATGTTCGACAGCATCAACACACGGGCTTGGCCAGATGCAGCCTTGGCTTCAAGATCAACCAGATCGGGGCGCAGGTTTTCGTTGGTCTCTACAAGAAGTGGCCGCGCCCCTACTGCAGCAATAGCACCCGGCACGGGTGCCAGCGTAAAGCCGTTGGTCAAGACCCTGTCGCCGGGTTTAACGCCGGCTGCCCTCAGCGCAATCTGCAACCCTTGCCCGCCAGACGTAAGCGCCAAGGCGTAGGGCACGCCCAGCCAATTGGCAAAAGCCTGTTCAAATTCGGCGACCGGGCCAATTTCCCCGGGCGCCACGTTGTAGCGGTGCAAACGGCCCGTTCGCATCACCTCTGATGCCCGGGCAATCGCTGACTCTGATATTGGCTCTTGCTGCGTAAAGCTTTTTCGGAAAACGTCGTCCATATGGGGCATGCCTCGATTGATTACGGCATCTTGCCCTGAAACATACTCAAACCAAAAGTGGTTATCTTGGCGCAGGTTCTTGGAAAAACGGTTTCGTTGCGTGGCCTTGAGGTCTTTGAGGAAATTGCCCGGACGGGCAGCCTGCAAGAGGCCGCTACGCATCTTTGCCTCAGTGCACCTGCCGCCTCGCAGCAACTGAAAAAACTTGAAGCCGCCTTGGGGCAAACATTGGTCGATCATAGCCACCGACCGCTGCGCCTGACCCGCGCCGGCCGCATGTACCACGTGCACGTGCGCGATGCGCTGGCCCAACTGCGGCACGGGTC